>JAAUPO010000305.1 GCA_012033095.1 Synechococcaceae cyanobacterium RL_1_2
ATTAGTACAAATAAATCTCTTGCAGTGGGTTTAAACCCATTAGGATCCTGAATTAAATAACTTAGAAATTTGTAGGGTATCCTTCAAGGGAGCGTAACCCATCGATATTTAAGTTTTAGATGTTATTAAATTCTTATTCCTTAATTAACTTAACTGGCTGTTCTATTTAATGGGGATTGGTTTACGGGATGTTTGTTGGTTTAGGGTTTGATGGTGGGCAATTAAATAATTGATTGCGTTGACAAAATAGCTAACATCCTTGGAGCTAAAGATAGTTTGCTGGAGATCGGCCGTTAATAGGCGATCGCGAATCTGGTGGCGATAGGCTGGTTGAGTAAGAAGTTTTTTCACCGTGGCCAGGTAACTCGATGGTTTACTAGAAACTAATTCCCCCAGACCCAACTCAGTTAGTAATTGGGCGAGTAAACGATTATGCCATTTTTTGCCGTGGAGCACCGCGATCGGTTGGCCAAAAGTAAGGGCGGTGAGCATCGTTTGGGGATTACTGAAGGGATAGGAATCTAGGGTTAGATCCCCCGGCGGCGAAGAGGGAAAAATAGGTTTCATCCTGCTGATGGGGAATAATTTCTGTGGTGTCTGATCCAAATACTTCTTCAATGGCTTGGGTGAGGGGTAGATAGTAATTTTTCCCTAGGGGAATTTCTTGGGTTTGGGTATCAATCAAAAACCTAAATTTAATTGGTTGGGATAGATCCTTAACAATTTTCGTTAAGAACAATAACCATGGATAGTTAAACTGATCGCTAGACCAAGGACAGGTAATGATCAGTTTCTCGCGATCCTGTGGTGGTGGGAGGGTTGCTGTCGGGGCAGCGATCGCCCGATTAATTACCCCGTAGTTGGGCAATAGCACTAACCGTTCTGCATAATTAGATTCAGGATTTTGCTTTGGCTCCACCTTGCCACCACTAATTACATAGTCAATCTGACTACCCCACGTGCTACTAGGGTAACCTAAGCCCATAATTTGAATCGGTGCCAGGCGTAAGTTGATGAGGGCAATATATTCCGATAAACCAGCCCCATCGGGATAATAAATCACCATGAAATTATTACTCAAGAGGGGGGTTAGCTCCAGTTGACCGTTAATAATTTTGAGATTGAGGATGCGATCGAAGGGGGTAGTATCTAAATCTGGTCTGAGGGCCCCTAACGTGACTAAGGTTAGATCATAGTGGGGCACTAACCCATCCACAAAGGAGTGGAACTGTTCATAATGGGGATGGCCCGGATACCAAAAGCAACTGATGATCGCAATTTTATTGGGGTGGGGTTCATTGTTAATCTTTAAACGCTTATCTGCTTGGGCTGCTTGGCTTAGGGATTGATTAATTTTTTGTTTTAGTAAGCGATCGTTATGGCTGTCAATCTGTAATGAAGCGGCGTAGAGAATGGCCGGATTGTGAAATTTGTTCAGGGCTGGATGGTCATAGGCCAGATGTTCCTTCAAATTTTCTAAACCCAATTTGGTGGCAACAGCACAGCGATAGGTTTCAAAAAAGATGGAGTACCATAAACAGGCATGATCCGCACTAGCTTCGAAGAGAACATCGTAATTTAGTTTAACTTGGTTTCTAGCGGAACAAAGGGTTAGAAATTTGGCGAAATTTTTGGGTTGGGCTTTCAATAATTGTAGATGGCCGTCGGTGGTTTTGAAGCACGATAAGGCCACCACATTGGAGATGGTAGGGTTTAAGCGAAGGAACTGCTCCACATGGCGATCGCTTAAAACATAATCAGGCTGGGTAAACACATAGAGAAAATGTTTAACCAGGGCATCAATGAAATATTGACTATTGGGGTCTAGTTGTAGATAGGTAACCCGCTCGAAATATTGCCAAAGCTGGATGAATCTGTCCGATAACAAATCATACTTTTGGGCCAGGAACAATTCTAATAGTTGACGGGGGTTGAGTTGGGGATAGTCAGTCATCGGCAAAGGGCAGAAATAGCCTATTTCTAAGACTCAAGGGATTTAGTAAGGGTCTGCTCAAAATAATGCTGGATCGCTTCATCCGCTGGCCCAATGAATTTAACTGTACCCCGATCGAGCCACACTACTCGATCGCAGGATTGTTTAATAAAATCCATGGAATGGGAAACCACCAACACCGTAGTATGTTGTTCCCAAAATTTATCCATCCGTTGTTGGCATTTATTTTTGAAATTTTCATCCCCCACCGCCAACACTTCATCCAAAATTAAAATATCTGGGTGTACATCCGTCGCGATCGCAAACCCCAACCTAGCGGTCATGCCAGAAGAAAGGGACTTAACGGGGGCAAAACGATAATCCTGTAATTCGGCAAAGTCTAAAATTTCATCTACCCTGGTCTTCATCTCCCGCCGACTAAACCCCAGCATCACCCCATACATCACAATATTGTCCACTAGGGATAATTCTGGATCAAAGCCAGCCCCCAACTCAATCAACGGCGCGATCGATCCCCTTACCCTTACCGTCCCAGCAGTAGGCTCCAAAATACCGGAAATGACCTTAAGTAAAGTGGACTTTCCCGCCCCATTAGAACCAATAATGCCGATTTTTTCCCCTTCATAGATCACCAAATCCACATCCTTGAGCACCTGTTTTTTGGCTGGCTTTCTAAACTTCCCCTCCAACAGGGAGAGAATCGTTTTTTTTAGATCATAGGAAAATTCTTCCTGGGTCCGTCGCCACAGGGAAAGATTATCCATTCTGATCACTTCTGTCATAGGTAATTGGGCTAATAAAATTGGTTACGGTGAAATCCCTAGGGGAAATCGGCAAAATAACTAAATAAATAACTAAAAGCTATCAGGACTTACGCAAAAATTTCGATTCTGTCTTGGGAACCATGATGTTTGGGGATGTTTGGGGACAAATTGTTCAAGTAAGTCCCCCACATTTGGGAAATTTAGGGGGCTTGTGCGTAAGTCCTAGCTATAAACGTTGGTAGGTGCAGCAAACTAAACTAGGGGGAGCCTTTGACACAAACTTTGTAAATTCCCAAATCCATTAACATCTAATTACCACGGTTATCTATGGCAGGTTGAAAGAATTGGTGAATTATTTACGGTTTGGTTATGTCAAGAAGTGATGAAGGACTGATCAGGGCTTATGTCGTAACGATCGCTTCAACCTTAACCGTTGCGCTGGCCTGATCCACTGCCGTAATGGCGTAGCGAAGGGGCTCTCCTTGTTGTTTGAGTTGAGCTTCCACTGCTTCCTTCAGTTTAATCGGGGTTGCTTCTAGGTTGATTTCGGCGGTGATGAAATGGGTGGTCATAGCAAAGTACCATAATCAATTTTCGTACCACCTATCCTATAACATCCCTGGTTAATCCCATAGAGATCCTGTGACGGGGTTACTTCCGTCCAAAATCTGCTGGAATTTGCCCCCATTGTTTAGTTTCCCATTTCAAAATCTGGTTGTTATAACGATGGACGTTTAACCACGCGATCGCTTGCTCCACCATGGTAAAAATTTCTTCATTTCTGGTGGTACGGGGGACGGTGGTTTTAACTTCCTTCGTCCTTACCCATTTCATTGCCACCTGGGAATCGGTGTAAATAGGTAACTCAGACCCTTGGCTCTTTAGAAAGGCCAAGCCATGAACGATCGCTAAAAACTCTCCCAAATTGTTAGTGCCCTGGTCAAAGGGGCCCTGATGGAACAAGAGACGACCATCTTTCGTATCCACCCCTTGGTATTCCATTAACCCAGGATTGCCGGCACAGGCCGCATCCACAGAAATACTAGGTAAGACGATCGTTTTCGGAGAAGAAAAAGATAGGACTTGAGGGGAAGAGGAGGAACTCTGCCCGGTGCCGAGGCTAGCCTTAAAATCTTCAGGACTGAGTTTAAAAGCAGCTTCAGCTTCAGCACGGCTGGGATAGGATTTGAACAACGCCCCCCCATAACCTTTGATTGCCCGCTCACAATCGGGCCAACTATCAAAAATGCCAGGGGTGCGCCCCCGTTTCACAACGTAATATTTTTTTGATTTTTTAGCCATAGCAAAACCAGGGGTATCTTAAATTTTTTAATAGTACAATTGTTTGGCTCCGGTGGGATTAACCAAAATTGTCAGTCTAATGATCGGTGGTTGGGGTAGGGACGATGGGAGCAATTACGGCCATGCTTTGTTGGGGAATTTCCTTGCAATAATCCTTACTCAGATGGAACTAACCTATAGAAATCCTAAGGATCGTGAATTAAATAACTTAGAAATTTGTAGGGTATCCTTCAAGGGAGCGTAACCCATCGATATTTAAGTTTTAGATGTTATTAAATTCTTATTCCTAAATAGTTAGGACTTACACACAAGCCTCTAATACCCTCAAATTTGAGGGACTACTTGAACGATTGTTCCCAAACATTCCCAAACATCATGGTTTCCAGGACG
>JAAUPO010000306.1 GCA_012033095.1 Synechococcaceae cyanobacterium RL_1_2
GTTATTGTTGGATTAGCTTGATCAAATTTAAATTTATTGTGTTTTTAGATTTATTGTTGTCTGTTGTTGTTTCTGGCTTTTGCCGCGCTGAAATCCGATATTTGATCCCAGCTCTAGCGTTGAACAAAAATAGGACTTACCCACAAGCCCCCTAAATCCTCCAAACTTTGGGGACTTGCTTGAACGATTTTCCCCAAACATCATGGTTCCTAAGACAGAATCGAAATTTTTGCGTAAGTCCTGAGTATGATTATTTTGTTAGCCATTTCTTGAGCACTGCCCACAGAGTTCATTGATTCTAGTGGTTATTCTTCCTCCTTGCTACCCCCATGGTCTATGGTCAAAATTATTAATCGTCGCTCCCTCGATCGCCAGTCAGTCTATGATCTCGGTGTGTCTCGATGATCATATTTTGTTAGCAAATGGATTAGTCGCAAGTAACTGTTTTAATAAATCCCACTCCACGGCCTACGCCTACGTCACCTATCAAACAGCCTATTTAAAAGCTAACTATCCGGTGGAATACATGACCGCCCTATTAACGGCGAGCAGTAATAACCAGGATAAGGTGGAAAAATATCGGGATAACGCTCAAAAAATGGGCATTGAGGTTAAACCGCCGGATATTAACCGTTCCGATCTCCATTTTAAACCGGCAGATAACAATATTTTGTTTGGCCTTTCCGCGGTGCGTAATTTGGGCCAAGGCGCGATCGAGCAAATCCTAGAGGCGAGAAAAGATAGCCCCTTTAGAACCCTAGCCGATTTCTGTGAACGGGTGGATCTGCGGGTGGTGAATAGGAGGGCAATGGAGACCTTAATTTATTGTGGTGCCTTCGATGAAATTAGCACTAACCGTAATCAGTTACTCCAAGACTTAGACCTGATTATTCCTTGGTGTCAAAAACGAGCGAAGGATAAGGCTTCAGGTCAAATGAATTTATTTGATTTAGGGGGAGAGCAGGAAGAAGCATCCGATGATTTTGTCCATGCGCCCTCTGCTCCCCCTGTGCCGGATTTTCCAACCCAAGAACGGCTAAAACTAGAAAAAGAACACCTTGGTTTTTATGTATCGGATCATCCCCTTAAATCCATCCAAAATGCGGCCCAGGTTCTTTCTCCGATTAATTTGAGAGATTTAAAGGATTTAAAATCCCGTCAATTTATTAGTGCGGTGGTAATGGTAATGGGGGTACGGAAAATTACGACGAAAAAAGGTGACCCCATGGCTTTTTACAATTAGAAGATGTTTCTGGCCAGGCTGAAGGGGTGATTTTTCCTTCTAATTTTGCGCAGATCTATCCTTTAATCGAAGAGGATACCCGGTTAATTATTTGGGGAAAAGTGGATCGGCGCGATGAAGAAACCATGCAAATTATTGTGGAAGACGCAGAACCAGTGGAACAGGTGCAAATGGTGATGGTGGAGCTATCTCCCCAGGACATCATAGGTGGGGCTAGTTTGAATAATCTTAAAGCGGTGCTGGAGCAAAACCATGATAGAAAAGCCCGGGTTCCGGTAATTGGGGTCGTTAGTAACCATCACGATCGCCAATTGGTAAGCTTTGGTCAAAATTTTTGGGTCAAAGATGCCCAATCCGCTGTGGTTTCCTTGGAAAATGCAAAATTTAAAGCTTCCACTAGATCCCTTCTAAAAACTAACGTCGGCCTGGGCTCGTGAAATCCTGGCCTCGTTTCAGAGGGGATTGTTGTTAGACCAGACAACAATTGTCGTTAGTGACTAAAGCCTGACATAGGGAAGGTCACGTTTTAGCTATGATGGGAGGTTGATTTGTGATCTGCACAGTTATCTAGTTATCTAATTTTATAATTTCTACAACTTGATCCTAACCATGACAGCCCTTACCCCGAATCCTAGCTATAGCATCAATGTTCACCTGGAAATGCCGAATAAACCAGGTCATTTAACCCAAGTTACCGAGCGATCGCGACGGCTGGAGGCAATATTGGGGATATTTAAGTTACTGCGCAGTAATTTAAAAATTAGTGAGCGGGGAAGTGGTGGTGGATGCTTCTAGCGAGGATCATGCGGCCCAAATTATTGCGGCGATCAAGGCTTTACCTGATGTGAATGTCTTGGGTAGTTACGATCGCACCTTTGCCCTCCACCATCGTGGCAAAATAGAAGTGGTTTCCCAAAATCCCATCGGGGCCCAATCTGATTTGGCTATGGCCTATACCCCAGGGGTAGGCCGCATTTGTAAAGCGATCGCGGCCGATCCGGACAAAGTATATGACCTAACGGTTAAATGTAATATGGTGGCGATCGTGACCGATGGTAGTGCGGTGTTAGGTCTGGGGAATTTGGGCCCGGAAGGAGCGTTACCGGTGATGGAAGGAAAAGCCATGTTGCTTAAGGAGTTTGCTGGGGTAGATGCGTTTCCGATCTGTGTGAAAACCCAGGATGCGAATGAAATTGTGGAATTAGTGAAAAATATTGCACCGGTATTTGGCGGGGTCAACTTGGAGGATATTAGTGCTCCCCGTTGTTTTGAAATTGAAAAGAGATTGCGGGAAGAAACGGATATTCCTATTTTTCACGATGATCAACATGGCACCGCGATCGTGACCCTAGCGGCTTTATTTAATGCCTTGAAAGTCGTTAAAAAAGAACTAGCTGATCTCAATATTGTGATTAATGGAGCTGGGGCAGCGGGGATCGCGATCGCGAACTTACTCAAAGAAGCTGGGGCTACCACCATTACCATGTGTGATTCGAAGGGGATTATTTCCAGCGATCGTACCGATCTCAATGAAGAGAAAAAATCGGTGGCAGTGGATAAAAGCGGTGATCTTGCCGATGCGATGGTGGGCTCAGATGTCTTTATTGGGGTAAGTGCACCGGGAGTAGTAACTGTGCCGATGGTTCAATCCATGGCTCCAGATCCCATTGTGTTTGCGATGGCGAACCCCATTCCTGAAATTCAACCAGAACTAGCAAAAGATCACGTTGCAGTGATGGCCACCGGTCGCAGCGATTATCCCAATCAAATTAATAATGTTTTAGCATTTCCTGGTATTTTCCGGGGGGCCCTAGATTGTCGAGCAACCAACATTACCATCGGCATGTATCTGGGCGCGGCGAAAGCGATCGCCAGTTTATTGAAGGAGGAGGATGTGTCTAAGGATTGTATTGTGCCTTCTGTGTTTGAACCAGGGGTGGCATCTAAAGTAGCGGAAGCAGTAATGGCCGCAGCTAGGATTGATGGGGTAGCCCGAATTTAATTACCTAGGATCTGTCATCATTTAAACCTGAAACTCTTCTTCGCTAAGGATTTCCGTTTAAAACTATACTTTCTAAACCTAGCTCAGGATCAACGTTTTAATGCTAATTGATGACACGCCCTAGATAATGTAAATCATGGTGAGGGTCAAGGGTGATTGGCCCCGCCGCGATCGATTATTTCCAGAAATCACCCAAGAGAAGGACAATCATATGAATTCAAACACGTTCTGACAGCAATAATTAAAAAATTAAAACTTGATCTGTCGCAATAATTTGACGATTTTGTATTACAAATGATAGCGGGATCTCAACACACAAGAAATAGGCAATTTCCCATTAAACAAAACGGCAGGATTGGCTAACGGCTTTAGCGAGAAGCTCGTTATAGGTATGGTTATAAATTTCATGGGCCCCAAATCGTTCTAGGTGCGGATTTTGAATTTGTACGTCAAAGAGGGTGAATTTTCTGGCTCTGAGATGTTCGACTAATTTGACCATTGCTACTTTGGAGCCTTCAGGAATATGGTAAAACATGGATTCCCCAATAAATGCACCCCCAATCACAATCCCCATTAACCCCCCTGCCAACTGATCCCCTTGCCAAGTTTCAAAACTGTGGGCCCAGCCATGCTGATGGAGGATGAAATAAATTTCCATTAATTGTTCAGAAATCCAAGTAGTTTCGCGATCGGCACATCCTCGGCATACCCCTTCAAAATCATGATTAATTTTGACTTCAAATCGATTTTGATTAATTTGCCGTTGGAGGGATTTGGGGTAATGAAAGCGATCGTCGAGGGGCATAATGGCCCGTTTACGACTGGAGTACCAATTTAAGTCCCCCTCATCCCCAGCCATTAAAAAATACCCTTGGGCATAACTTTTAATAATTTCTGAAACATTAATTGTCATAATTGGCAGGACAGCAGCGGTGACGGCAGGGACTTCAGTCTAAATAAGTTCTATCGTTGCCATGGCATCCCAAGGATAAGGGGATTTGAATACCATGGTTTCTAGGTTAACGCTAAGGGATTAATTCATGGAAATAATGGAAATTAAATTGATTAAATTGATTAGAGGATGTTTGAAAAGCCCCCTTGCCCCCAATCTGGGGAAATTACCTAAATTTTAAGCAATTAAGTCCCCAACTTG
>JAAUPO010000307.1 GCA_012033095.1 Synechococcaceae cyanobacterium RL_1_2
TTTGCGTCCTCCCTGGGGAGGGACATTCGCGATCGTGCCTTCTAACATTTTGAGTAGGGCCTGCTGTACCCCCTCTCCGGACACATCCCTGGTGATGGAGGGATTTTCACTTTTGCGGGCAATCTTATCAATTTCATCGATATAGATAATTCCCCGTTGGGCTTCTTCTACATCTAAATCCGCCACCTGGAGCAATCTTAGTAAAATATTTTCCACGTCTTCCCCCACATAGCCCGCTTCCGTCAGAGTGGTTGCATCGGCGACGGCAAAGGGGACATCTAACATGCGAGCTAGGGTTTGGGCCAGTAAAGTTTTGCCACAACCGGTGGGGCCCACTAATAAAATATTAGACTTTTGCAGTTCGATCGCGTCATCATTGCCCTGTTCCCCTTGACTCTCCGTGAAGCTTAGACGTTTATAATGATTGTAAACCGCCACCGATAGGACTTTTTTCGCTTCATTCTGGCCCACTACATATTCATCAAGGTATTTTTTGATTTCCCGGGGTTTGGGAATTTTATTGATGTTTAAGCGATCAGGATTATATTTTTTCTTATCTGGGGCATTGGCGGCACCAGGGGTCTGACGAGTATCTCCCACCTCCGCTAACTCTTCGTCTAAAATCTCATTACAAAGCTCCACACATTCATCGCAGATATACACCCCTGGGCCTGCGATTAATTTACGAACCTGTTCCTGGGACTTACCACAAAAAGAGCACTTAAGATGGGAGTCGTATTTAGCCATAGAGCCTCAGATGTTTAGTCTAACGAAGGGGTCGAAATGCTAGGAGCGTATATATCAGAACGGAGTATTACTTCATCAATTAAACCATACTGCTGGGCTTCTTGGGATGACATAAAGAAATCCCGCTCTGTATCTTCTGCAATCCGATCCATGGGTTGGCCAGTATGGTGAGCCAACATGGTATTAAGTCTTTCCTTAATATATAAAATCTCCCTAGCTTGGATTTCTATATCCACCGCCTGGCCTTGGGCTCCCCCTAAGGGTTGGTGAATCATGATGCGGGAACTAGGTAAAGCCATCCGTTTGCCCGGTGCTCCCCCCGCTAATAAAAAAGCCCCCATACTTGCGGCTAAACCATAACAAATGGTGGTTACCTTCGGTCTGACCTGTTGCATAGCGTCATAGATGGCTAAGCCCGCGTAAACGGAGCCTCCAGGGGAATTAATATAAATTTGAATATCTTTTTCTGTGTCCTCAGCATCAAGATAAAGTAACTGGGCAACCACATTGTCCGCCACCATATCATCGATCGCGGTACCGAGAAAAATAATCCTTTCCCGCAACAGGCGCGAGTAAATATCAAAGGTACGTTCCCCAGTGCCTGATTGTTCTACAACCATGGGTACATTAGCTTGAGTGGATGCCACTATCGGCCGATGGGATTGGGACATCACAAAGGAAGAGGAAAGGGATTGAACCATGGGTAATATCTAGGGCTTTGAATTCAAAACGACAATCACCAATTCATTATTACCTAATCTTGGTCAGAACTGCCATCAAGCTTAACTTCTCCCCACTGAAATAGCTCCATCGGATCAGCGATCGCCACAGCCATACTTATTCGTATTCGATCGCGTAAATTCATGGTCTAGTTCCCAAGTAGCAGTAAATAGTATAAGAGGCTATTTATAAAGTCAATTGAATTGGTATTTTGCCCCCTAAATCCCCCAAAGTTGGAGGACTTTTATAATGATTTTTCAGGAATTTCTCCCCCCAGCATTGGGGGCAAGGGGGGGCTTTTCAAACACATTCTTAGAGGGATAACCATGATTTTATTGAGGTTACAGACATTCCCCATTCCTTTTCATTCACTGACCGTAAGATCAAAGGCCCCCTGAATATAACAATTAAGGCTAAAGGTTGATTCCCCCTCAGTCGAATTGGTTTGATATTTCACCAGAGCCACGTCAAATCGACACCCAAACTCAGACCACTGGGGATAGGTACCTAAGAAGGCTTGGGCGGTCATGATCATTTTGCGTTGTTTACTGCGATCGACGGCTAACACCCCTGCCCCATCCAAACCATATTTTTGGCGAGTCTTAACCTCAATAAAAATTAATTGTTGCCCTTGTACAGCAATGAGATCGATCTCCCCCCAACGACTATACCAGTTACGATGAATGATGCTATAACCTGCGTTGGTGAGATAATCTGCGATCCAAGCTTCTCCCTGATCCCCGATCGTTTTACGAAGCTTAGGATTAACCATGGCGGGTGAGCATAGTTAAGATCCCTTGTTGACCTAACAACATTTCCCGTAGCAAACTAATTAACGCAACCCAAATAATGGGGCTAATATCCACACCGCCGATGGGGGTAATAATTTTACGGGTAGGGGCTAATAATGGCTCCGTCGGCAGGGCAACTAAAACGAAGGGAAATTTATTTAACTCTACCTGGGGATACCAAGTTAAAACAATCCTGAGTACAAATAACAGGATATAAAAGCCCATCAAAATACTAATGCTGAAATTTAATATAACTAGGGGCGTTAGGGTCGGCATGGGTGAAGATATTACAGTGTATTTGGTTGTAATTTTATCTGAAAGCTTAATTTTTTTTCCCAAGTTCGCCCAAAAGCTTTTATTGTGTGAGCGACAACATCCTCAAAGAATAGCTTAAACAATAATATCTTCTAAGGATTTTTTAAGCTCCGGATCAGGGTTGCAATCTACATGGTGGGTTCCACAATTGTAAACAACAACCTAAGTTATTTAATGTGTATTTAACGTGTAATTATGCCAGGATTTTTGTGTACTAAACTATAAATAAATTCCCTATAGTTTAGTTTTAATAAATTTAATGAGTTGGGAGACTTGTTTTTTAAGAGTGGACATTTCGTCTTCCATCGAGCTAAGACGATTATTGAGATCAACAATTTCTTGCACCATGCTGGTGGTATCAGCCGGGGGAATAGCTTGGGGAGCCGGAGCAGCAGGATGTTTTTTGGACTTAATCATTGCGTCCTTAATCGCTGCCACTAACTGCTTTTGATCGAAGGGTTTTTCGATAAAGGAGAAATACTCGAAGGGCTCGCTGATCTTTTCGGTCACTTCATTTTTTCGACCCGACATCAGCACCAGAGGAATAACTTTAAGATTATGATCGCTCTGAATTTCTTGATAAACTTCCCAACCACTTTTACGGGGTAGAAGAAAATCTAGCATGATCAAATTAGGTTGTTCGGAGTGAATTTTGCTGATCCCATCAACTCCGTCTTTTGCCTCAACAACATCAAAATTGCCTTTAGGCAGCATATCTTTGACACGCATTCTAATAACTTTACTGTCATCAATGACTAGGATTTTATGGGTGTTGCTCACGGTGAACGCCTCGAAGAGTTAATAAAGTTTGGCAATGGACATAATAGATGATCGCCCTACAGCTTTTAGCTTAAAATCTAGCATAACTAAATGCCATTGCTGCAACGGATTTAATTGGATCTAGTTGGATCTAATTGTTGCTACCCTTAAAAATACAATTAAGCACACAATCAGCACACAAGCTATAAAATAATTATTTTAATCGGTTAATTGTCACGGTTTACTTGGCTAATTAGCCGACTAATTCACCCTCTAGCGATGGTAAAACCTGATGGGGTGAACTCGCTTTGGGAGTCCTGGGTTGATGTTAGCCATCGCACCTTATAGCAACCCTAAATAGCTTGTGGCAATTGAGCGCATTGAAAGACAAGTCTCGTAAGGATCTTCATGTTATGACCTAATTAGGACTGCTATGGCATCGGACTATTTGCTGGCTTGATAGGATTTTTAGACCTGGGGCCATGGATTAAGGTCATTAAGTATTAAGATGGGATTGCTGCGATCGCTGAATCGGATTAGCTCAAAGCGAAGATACTCTAAAAGTTTAATGGGTTTCAGAAAATAGATTCAACTATTGGGGTAAATGACTAATTAGGACTACTAATTAGAACTGATTAGGGAGTTTACCTGGGTTATGTGTGCTGGCCTAGACTAAAGGTTTTCTCCCAAGATTTAACTTACTATGGAAATGAAAAATGGAGCATAAGAACAGCAAGAAATTAAGAAAAGAAACTAATGGTTCCATTTTTTGGTAGTGCTAAAGCTGTAGGGATATTTAGACCCAGGATAATTGATTATCAAGGGGTTTAATCTTCCTGATCCTTACTTGTATAGGACTACCCATTTTTTCTATGTTGTTTTAAGCGATCAAGATTATTAAATCGATATGGACACAACTCCAGCCCCTCTGCCACGGTTACCCCACTGGGTTAAACAATCATTAGGTCGAGCCAGTGATATTTCCCAAGTACAAAATTAGTTAAACAAAAGGTATTTATACTATCTGTGAAGAGGGTAAATGCCCTAATCGGGGGAATGTTATC
>JAAUPO010000308.1 GCA_012033095.1 Synechococcaceae cyanobacterium RL_1_2
GGCTTGTGCGTAAGTTCTATCCGAGGAACATGCCCCAAACCAACAACGATGAAAACCACCTCAACGGACATAACCCCCATTATAACTATCTGTATTTTCCCCCGTCGACAAAGATAGGCCTGATTTAAAGCATTAATTGCAAATGGGCCAACCTGATCTCCAAGGGGCTTTTCATAAACAACTTGGTACCAGATCCCTTTGACGGAATCATCTCGGAAACCTTCTTGAATATAATTCACCACCCAAAAGTCAGCATCTGGGGTCGCGATCGTGTCACTCTGAATAATCACTAGATCGAGGTTTTCCGGTGCGGTGGCTTCCTCATTGGTTGGCCCAAATAAGCGATGGGTTAAACCGACGGGATCATAATATAGTCCGTCCATCATCAAGGTTTTAAGCTGCCTATTAATGGCCCCTAATTTTTCTGTATCAGCTTCAATCCAGCGATCGGGGGGATTAAACTGAACGGTATCATCGCCCTCCGCGATCGCAGCTATAGGCCCAAGGCCCAGAAAAGCAAGGGCAAAAATTGATTGAGATACCACACAAAGGAAGTGTTTCATGAAAAAGGAATAGAAATTTACCAGTTACTCCCCAATATCACTCAAATTTTACAGTCAGCGAATTAACTATTCCCTATTGTTATAGAAGCATGTAATTTATTAACAGAAATTAACAAAATCCCTAACCTCTAAACCATGCGCATATTATTCGTTGCTGCCGAAGTTGCCCCCCTTGCCAAAGCTGGAGGGATGGGGGATGTAGTGGGTTCTTTGCCAAAATTTTGCGGGAGTTCGGCCACGACGTAAGAATTTTTATGCCCATGTACGGATTGTTGCACGGCAAAGTAGAAGTGCCTCCGGAACCAGTATGGCAAGGGGAGGCGATGAAGCAACATTTTTCTGTGTACGAAACCCTTTTACCCCATAGTGATGTGCCCCTTTATTTGTTAAAACATCACACCTTTGATCCCCCCCGGATCTATGGAGGAGGGGATGAACATTGGCGGTTTACCTTTTTAAGTAATGCGGCGGCGGAGTTTGCCTGGAACCATTGGAAACCCCAAATTGTCCATTGCCATGATTGGCATACGGCCATGATTCCCGTATGGATGAAGGATACCCCCGACATCAATAGTGTGCTGACGATCCATAACATGGCTTACCAGGGGCCAAACCGTCATTTTCTTAACCACAGTACGTGGTGTCCCGCTCATATGCAGGGGGATAATGTGCTATCAGCGGGTTTATTGGCTGCCGGTAAAATCACCACGGTTTCTCCCAACTATGCTACAGAAATTCAAACCCCTGAATATGGGGAAAGGCTAGATGGTTTATTGAGGCAGTTAAGTTCCAATTTGATTGGGATCGTCAATGGTATTGATACGGTTAGTTTTAATCCCGCAACGGATCAGGCCTTACCGGTGCCCTATAGCATTAATAACTTAGAAGATAAGCTGTTGAGTAAATTGGCCCTGCAAAATGAACTAGGTTTGGTGGAAAACGAGGATGTACTTCTGATGGGCATGGTGGCCCGGTTAGTACCCCAAAAAGGGATAGATTTGATTTTACAAATGCTCGATCGCTTTATGGCTTACACCGATGCTCAATTTGTGGTGTTAGGGACAGGGGAACATCATTTTGAAGCCAAATTGTGGGAAATTGCCCAACGCTATCCTGGTCGAGCAGCGGCTAAAATGATGTACGATGAATCCTTGTCCCGTCGGATCTATGCCGGCTCCGATGTGTTTTTAATGCCGTCTAAATTCGAACCCTGCGGTATTTCCCAATTAATTGCGATGCGTTATGGCTGTATCCCGATCGTCCGTGAAACTGGGGGCTTAAAGGATACGGTCACATTCCATGATCCCATCCATAATACCGGTACTGGTTTTTCCTTTAGTAAGTATGAGTCCCTGGATCTATTTACTTGTCTAATTCGAGCGTGGGAAAGTTTTCGCTATAAACCCCAATGGGCAGAGCTACAAAAACGGGGTATGACCGCTGATTTTACTTGGTATAGTTCTGCGGCGGAATATATCAAAATCTATCGGGAATTGTTGCAACAGGAAGCCACCCTCACCCCAGAAGAACAGGATATTTTAAACTGCGCGATCGCGAAACAAGCAGCCGATGGAGGAGAGACCAAAACCCCACCCCAAGCTATGGCCACGGAAGGGATAGACCAGGAAGTTAGTGCGCCGGATAGTAACGAGGAAACTCCGACCCTACCGGTGGTAGAGGAATACGCGATCGTCAATGTGGCAGTTGCAACCGAACCGACTGAGGAAGTAAGTACCGTCACCCCCCCTTGAAGATACTCCAAACGCCGAGAATCATCCTGGCCCAATAGACGACGAGCTAAGTCCCTCTCCAACACCATTACCGGAGAGCCTCCCGACCCCAGACTTACCAATACTGCCCACCACCATACCCAAGGATCTCCCCTCCCCGAATATTACAACGGCATCTTTAACCTCTCCTGTCCCAGAGAACCTAATCGGAGCAGAAAATAGCCAAGGGTTTGAGGTATTAGTTAATCCAGAAACTACAATTCCTGCGGTGGGGGTTAGCGTTAACGCTGAATCGGGAAACCCTAGTCATGGCAGCAGCAGCAACACCAAGGAAAACCAACCTTCTAATTTGTTACCAAAACCCCAAAGACCCCAGGATAATTAATCAGTAATGGGTGGGGGAAATTTACCATCCATTTTCAATTCCTTGAGCAAGAAATAAGACTCCCATCCGATGTACCGCTACTGGAGAGCTAGGGCATGAACTGATGCCATCGAGTACTAGGCCAGGACTTACGCAACAATTTCGATTCTGTCCTGGGAACCATGATGTTTGGGGATGTTTGGGGACAATCCTTCAAGCAAGTCCCCAAAGTTTGGAAGATTTAGGGGGCTTGTACGTAAGTCCTATAACTAAAACTTTTTATCCAACGCCATGGGTTCTCAAGAAATTTATCCTAGAAATTGAACTCCGTTATTCATCCGTGATGGAGTTTTGTCATTGATCCCATTACCCGTTCACCAGGGCCGTGGGTCTAATTCGCGACTCGTCGTCCCTATGGGTACCCTTGTCCCTAATCCTTAAAAAATATCCAATAAATCAGGTACTCCCCCTATACAATACTTAGGATTATTAGTAGGATCACATTTTTTTTAAAGAGAGAAGAGCTGAATATGGTCAATAAGCAAATGTTAATGATTCCCGGGCCTACCCTGTACCGGAAAGGGTATTACTTGCCATGGCCAAACATCCCATTGGCCACAGAAGTCCCGATTTTAGTGCCGTCATTGCCGAAATCAATGCCAACCTAAAATGGTTACATCAAACCCAAAATGAAATCCTCTCCTTGACCGCTAGTGGTACAGGAGCCATGGAAGCAGGCATTATCAACGTGCTTAACGCCGGGGATAAAGTCCTCGTGGGTAACAACGGTAAATTTGGTGAACGCTGGGGTAAAGTCGCTAAAGCCTTTGGCATCGAAGTGGAAGAAATTACGGCTGAATGGGGTCAACCCTTACCCGTGGATCAGTTTGAAGCTAAACTCTCTGCTGATACCAACAAAGAAATTAAAGCTGTGATCATCACCCATTCCGAAACCTCTAGCGGTGTTCTCAATGATCTAGAAAGTATCAACAAAGCAGTTAAAGCCCATGGGGAAGCTCTAATTATTGTGGATGCGGTCACTAGTTTAGGGGCTAACGACATTAAAATTGATGAACTAGGATTAGATATTGTGGGCTCTGGCTCCCAAAAGGGTTATATGGTGCCCCCTGGCATGGCGTTTGTATCCGTCAGCGATAAGGCATGGGCAGCCTACGAAAAATCCACTTTACCTAAGTTTTATTTTAATTTTGGTTCCTATCGTAAAGCGAACGCCAAGGATAGTAGCCCCTTTACCCCTCCGGTTAATTTAATGTTTGGCTTACAAGAATCCTTAAACATGATGAAGGAGGAAGGTTTAGAAAATATTTTTGCTCGCCATACCCGTCAAAAGGATGCTACCCGCGCTGGGATTAAAGCTCTGGGGTTAAACCTCTTAGCTCCCGATGGCCACGCTAGCCATGCAGTAACGGCGGTACAGCCTGAGCAAGTAGATGCGGAGCAAATCCGTAAGCTGATGAAGAAAAAATTTGGGGTGGCCCTCGCTGGGGTCAAGATCACCTCAAGGGTAAAATCTTCCGCATTGGTCACCTGGGTTATTTCAGTGATTACGATATTCTTTCCTGTTTAGGTGGGTTAGAGGCGGTATTACTGGAGCTAGGTTATAAACCTCCTGCCTCCGGGGTGGCAGCAGCGGC
Source organism: Synechococcaceae cyanobacterium RL_1_2 (assembly GCA_012033095.1). Taxonomy (GTDB): domain Bacteria; phylum Cyanobacteriota; class Cyanobacteriia; order Cyanobacteriales; family JAAUPO01; genus JAAUPO01. Next base: position 4,313 of record JAAUPO010000308.1, read on the forward strand.
TGAAATTTTAAATAAATTTCAATAAGTTTAAATAAACTTCAATAAAATTTCAATAAGGTAGTGCTAAAGCGGTAAGGATATTTA
>JAAUPO010000309.1 GCA_012033095.1 Synechococcaceae cyanobacterium RL_1_2
ACTCTAGCAAAATTCGGTTGTAATTTTTACCGGGTAAAGCTACTCAGGCATATTTAAAGTTTTTTGGCGCAACTTTTGTCCTAGTAGTTAGGATCCTGAGCCAGGTTCAGAAAATATAGTTGTAAACTGAAATCCTTGGATGTTTGAACAGCCCCCCTTGCCCACCATTCTGGGGGAAATTACCTAGATTTTAACCAATGAAGCCCCACAACTTGGGGGATTTAGGGGTCGACTCAACAACATTTGATACTGTTCAAACACGTTCTTAACTCAGAAGAGTTTCAGGTTTCAATGATGATAGCCCCTAGTACTTTAGGATAACCATTGGGAACAGAAAGTCTGTGATTATTCCCTGCTGGCATCGGTGGCACTCCCCAAAGTTTTAGCCCGATCGCAGTCTTGGACAATTTGTTGTTTGAGGTCATTTAAGGACTTAAACTTCTGTTCTGGCCGTAAAAATAATCCAGCTTAACCACGACGTAACTGCCGTATAGATTTTTGTCCCAATTAAAAATATGAATTTCCGGCACAACGGTTAGATCCTGCTGTACCGTTGGTCTGATCCCCACGTTCATTACCCCTTGATGCCAAGTTAAATCCTCTGGGAAGGCCAAGTCAGCACAATCCATCGCCCCTTCTTCTGCCCCGTCCGCCGTCGGCCAGTTAAATTTCGGTTTCTGGGGCAAGATCGCAACCCTCACCCCATAGACCCCTAACTTCGGTAAAAGCTTATCTCCAGATACTTCCAGATTAGCTGTCGGAAAACCAATAGTACGCCCCAATTGCTGCCCTAACATAACCCGACCCTCCAGAGTATAGGGCCGCCCCAGTAAACTGTTCCCTAAATCGACCTTACCGTTAGCCAGACCATCACGAATGGCAGAACTACTAATACGTAAACTATGATCACTCTGGAGGGGCGTAACGGTCACTGCCACCCCATGATCCTTCCCCCAACCGTTGTAGTAATTCCGCCGTGCCGACGCGATCGCGACCAAAACAAAAATCAGCCCCCACACTAATACTTTGGGTTTGGAGTTGTGCTTGCAAAATTTCTTCAAAAAACGCTTCTGGAGTCAGTTGGGACAATTCACAATTAAACGGCAATAACACTAAACTGCTTGTACCCCTAGTCGTTCCAACTCTCGCACTTTTTCAAGTAAAGGAGTCAATAAAGATCGAGTCTGTCCACTAAAAAATTGATAGGGATGGGGGGTAAAACTTACCACCGTTCGATAGGTATTTTTTGGAGTAGCGATCGCTTTTATTACCTGATGATGACCCCGATGAATACCATCAAAATTACCCAGGGCGATCGAGGTCGGCGTTAAAACTTGAGAAAGGGAAGACGTAACCCACACAGGCTTGATTTCAGTAAAATTTCTTAATAAAACTATTGCTAGATTAAACGATCCCTGGCCATTCTGTTCAACTTTTCCCCAGTCCCATAACCTCAAATTTCTGTTTTGCGCCCCCACTATCTCCATTGAAATTACGTCATTACGCCACTATCAAATAAAAAATGACCCATTGGCGACGGGGCATCTTTCTCCCCTACCCCCCAAGGCCATGGCCAAATTAACCAACGTTCAATTAACCAGGAACGAATAATTATTTAAGTTGGTGCTTTTCCCCCAAAGATTGACTGGGGAAAGTACAGGAAAAAACTAGGGATTTAGTTCAACTCATACCAAATCCGTTTTATTAAATCAGGACTTACACAAAAATTTCAATTCTGTCCTAGGAACCATGATGTTTGGGGACAATCGTTCAAGCAAGTTCCCAAAAATTTAGGCGATTGAGGGGGTTTGTGCGTAAGTCCTATAGAACCCATTTGGTATCTATCGGTAGATTTGTAGGTAGTGCTAAAGCTGTAAGGATATTTAGACCCGGGATAATTGATTATCAAGGGGTTTAATCTTCCTGATCCTTACTTGTATAGGACTACCGATTTGTGGTTGAACTGTATTGATTTCATTCTGATCAGATTCATTGTGATTAAGGTTTGTTCGGCTCAAGTTTTACTGTGCATTGACCGTTAAAAGCAATATACCTGAAAACCTTATTGTTCCAGATCAAGATCTCAAATGGGTTCTATAAATATGGAAAAGTAATTTTGGTCTCAACTGTGGCCAATAGTAATGATTTCAAATATTTCCTTACTTTACTTGGCGGACTTGGTATCGTCCATCCCATGGGGTAAGCTCAAAATAACCGATATATTATTATTTACAATCTATAATCTATTAGTTACGCAGAGCAGGCCTATCTACTTTTTTGTCTTAGGTTCAAAGCTAGGGAGTACAAAAATCATTTATGTTTATTTTAAAAAAACAGGATGTGGAAATCACATCCATGAAGCACCCTAAGCAAGAAAAGCAAATTCCTATTCTTAAATATCAAGATCAAAGTTTCAGGTTAATCAGTGTTTTTGCGGCCCAACAAGAAGAAGAAGCCAGAAATTTTTGGCGGGATCTAACGGACAATCAAAAGAAATTTGCCATTCTCCTAGAGGAACCCGAACGCTTTAGTGTCTGGGGACGCATCAACCTAGACCGGTTTGAGGAAGAGGGGGTAGGAGATCTAAAAATGATTCCCCTCACCCAAGCATCTTTGGTAATCTTACAAACGGTTTATATTGATGTGGTGGAAATCCTAGGCAATCGCCAAGAGAAACTGTTTGTGCAGGAAATGAATAAAATTTTCCAGCAATGGAAATTTCCAAAAGCAGAGAATCAAGATCAAGTAAATGTGTTATTGAATGTGGATGATGATCCAAACAATGATCCCCTAGGGGACTTAGACCTACCATCCTGGGAAGAACATCACATTATTACCCTTCTCCAAGAGTTACATCGTATAGCGCTTGAACATTTTGGCAATGATAATTTTGCAACGGGGATCGGGGGCTTACTTGCGGACATGGCCACGGAGGATCAGGGCCATTTCTTTGACTGGCTCAATCGTTCGCCCCTGGGGAAAATGTGGCAACAGTAATATAAAAGCCTGAATAATCATATAAATGTCTGATTTAAGTAGGCGATAAGCTTGTAAGGTTATTTTGATTATATTATGATGACACCGGACATAGCTGAGGCCCGAATATGAGTCCGACTAAATTAAGTAGCTACAACAAGGACGAAATTATTGAGCGTTACCGCCAACCCCAAGGCAGTACGAGTACTTTGGCTAGCCATTATGGTGTGAGTAGTTCTACCATTAGCCGTTTTTTAAAAAACATTTAACCTCAGAGGAATATCAACATTTAGTTGAAGAAAAAAAGCGCATTAATCGTTACGCCGATCGCTTAGTTGAAGGTTTAGACCCAGAACCAACAGCCGAAAAGCCCAACAAAGAAGAAAGTGTCACCAAGGTTAAAACGTCCCAAACCAAGAAAACAAAAAAACTAAGCAAGCCATTACCCCCAAGTCAAAATCAAAAACTATAGCTCCAGTGGTGGTGCAACAGGAACCGCCCCTAACCGATGATTTGGTTCCAGAGGCTGAAGCTCAAGCACCGGCTCCAATCAAAGATGAGCAACCAGAGCTTGAGGTGGTGGCTATTGAACCGTCAGCAGTAACGGCAGTTCCTCGCCTCAAACTTAAAGGGGATAAGGTGGCTGAACCTAAACCCACTCTATCCATTGAAGAAGAGGAAGTTATGGATACCCAAGCCAATGCTTTAACGATTAAGGAGATGATCGGTGAAGATGTGGATGATGATGATGACGATGACTATGATGAGGAGGATGATGGGGACGATGGGGACGATGGGGAGGACGAAGATGAAGACAATCCCGTTGAAATTATGCCCCTTGCTGAAGCTGTTTGGCCCAGGGTTGTCTATTTAATTGTCGATCGCAACGGTGAATTAATGACCCGTACCCTCCAGGAGTTTAGATATTTAGGCCCCGTGCCGGCCACGGAGGCCAATGAGGTCGCGTTACCTATTTTTGATAACCATCGGGTCGCAAAACGCTATACCAATAAGCGGGAAAAAGTGATTAAAATTCCTGATTGTGGCCTATTTCAAAAAACGACCCCTAACCTGCGATCGAAGGGTATTAGCCGCATTTTAATGAAGAGTCATATCTATACCCTGACCTAGGGGCAAAGGGTTACTCAAGATTGTTTCAAAAATTTTGTAAGGGTTAACCCCCTTAAACCAGGTTTATTAACTAGAGCCTGTCATCATTGAGACATAAAATCCCTATGGGACAAGGGTTTCAGTTTTGAAACTGCATTTGCTTAACCTGGCCTATGCTCAAATGTTTCCAGCGAATTGATGACACGTCCCGGGTTTAACGAAGTCAGGACTTACGCAAAAATTACGCAAAAATTTCGATTCTGTCTTGGGAACCATGATGTTTTGGGCTGTTTAGGAACAATC
>JAAUPO010000015.1 GCA_012033095.1 Synechococcaceae cyanobacterium RL_1_2
GCTTTATTGTTAGGACTTTTAGCATTGAATCGATATTCCATCTGGTTTAAAAAATGCTTAAGCTTGAAAAAAAATTTTCAATTATGGCAGCACTTACACAAAAATTTCGGGTAGTGCTAAAGCTGTAAGGATCGTTAGAACTAAGGTAATTGCTTGTCGAGCAGTTCAACCTTCATGATCCTTACTTGTATAGAACCCATTTGGTATCTATCGGTAGATTTGTAATGCTTGAACTGTATTGATTGCATGCTGATCAGGTTCATTTTGATTAGGGTTTGTTCGGCTCGAGTCTTACGGTGCATTGACCGTTAAAAGCGATATACCTGAAAGCCTTATTGTTCAAGATCAAGATCTCAAATGGGTTCTATAGGACTACCAAATTTCGATTCTGTTCTGGGAACCATGATGTTTGGGGCTTAGAGGGGGACAAGCTACCTCTATCATTTATACAACAACGGTTTCAGCGATTAAATTATCAGAACAATAAAACGGCTTTTTCCACATAATGACTTCCGTATCAATGGCAAAATCATTGGAAAGGCTTATTTTTCGTTAGTCAAATAATTGTAAGGACAATATCCCATCTTCATTGTTAACACAAATCAAATACTACAGTTGTTGTTATACAAGGGTTTGATGCATGTTGTCCCCTTTTAAGGCAAGTCCAACATCGTTGGGGGATTTAGGGGGCTTGTGCGTAAGTCCTATTAGTTCTAACCCTCCAGATCCAACGCCAAGCGGAGGCCAACTCCGGTACCGATTTCCCCGGCCCCATAACCTACCCGAAACGCAGAGCGACAACCATAGACATTGTAGTAATAGGAGCCGCCCCGGAGGGTTTTCATTTCTGAATTAATCACATAGGGAGCTTGGGTACGGGGTTCGCTATAATCTCGAATGAAATCATCGGCAGACCACTCCCACACATTGCCATGAAGGTCATATAAACCAAACCCATTGGCGGGGAAAGTACCCACTTCCACGGTGGAGGTAGGATCGGTGCCCACCGGTCCATTACCATAGACAGTGGAGCCAAGATAGTTGGCTAGATCCGTAGTGAGGGTTTCTCCATAGTAAAAAGGGGTTTGGGTACCTCCTCGACAAGCATACTCCCACTCTGCTTCACTGGGGAGGCGATAGTTTTTGCCCGTTCTTTCCCTTAACGCGGCTAGGAAATCTTGGCAATCATACCAGGATACGCTATCTACCGGATGCCATTCCGTGTCTTGAAAACTAGAGGGATTAACCCCCATCACTTGTTGCCATTGTTGTTGGGTAACCACAAACTTACCGAGATAAAAGGGGGCAATTTGGACTTGATGCTGGGGATATTCATTATTAAACGCATCAAATTCATAGAGATTAACTAGGCGATCGATCTCCCCATCGGGAGTCCCCATGGCAAAATTACCACCAGGAATTTGTACCATATCTAAGTACACCTCATTGCCTAGATGTTCAATGTATTGGGAAGCCGTTTTCGTGGCTGTACTGGTAATTTCCCCTGATGTACTTACCTGTACTGTGTCAAATTCAAATGTTTCCCCCAATGTATTGGTTGGTAAACCATTGGGATCAGGATTTTGCTCCTGCACCAATTGCACAAACCGACGTAATCCCGTAAACCCGATCGCTCCTAATCCCCCGAAGGTAACTAGTTTTAAAAATAGTCGCCGTGACTTATTTCCAGAGGGCTGTTTCGGGGTCATCTGGATGGTATTGGGCACATTAACCGGCGGTGGAACGGGGCTGGGGGCCTTGGCAAAAGGTTTGATCTCCGGTGTGATCTCCATCGCCACAGTGGAATCGTTCGCTGTTTGGGCTGCGTCTAAAGCAGTTATGACTTGGGTGGCGGACTGCCATCGGTGGTTGGGATTTTTTGGAGGAGGCGATCGAGGGTCATGGTTAGCCCAGAGGAAATGGTTTGCTCCGCTGGATGTAATGCTGCCACCGCTCCACCCAGCCATAACCGTCATCCAAAATAAGTAATAGGGATCCTGGAGGGTGAGTAGGTAAAAACACACCACCCCTAAGCTATATAAATCGCTAGCAAAGCTGGTTTTTCCTTCCCCCATCTGTTCGTAGGGGGCATAGCCATTAGTGCCAATCCGGGTGGCCCCAGCCATGGCCACTGTCTGATTAACAATTTCCTTCGACGCGCCAAAATCAATTAACACATAATGCCCATCGCGATCGCGGCGCAAAATATTAGGAGGTTTTAAATCTCGATGAATCACCCCTTTGCTATGGATAAAGTCGATCACGGGTAAAATTCCCCGCAAAAAGTCCTGGATTTCGTGCTCTGACCATCGTTGCTCCGGCTTAATTTTATGGAGGGGTAAACCATCAATAAACTCCTGCACGAGGTAAAATTGCCCCCCTTCCTCAAAGTAGGCCAACAAATAGGGAATTTGGGGATGTTCTCCCAAGGAGGCCAACTGTTCCGCTTCCCGTTCAAACAGTTCTTTTGCCTTACGAAACATCGATTGATTCGCCGTAGTGCCACTATGGAACTGGGGAGCTAATTGCTTGATCACGCAGGCCCGATGCAGTTTATCTATGTCCTCCGCCAGATAGGTGCGGCCAAATCCCCCTTCATCGGATAATAACCTCTGGGCCACATACCGATTTCGTAATGGTTGTAGGGTATCACCACAACTCTGACAAAATTTATGGTGGCCAGGGTTGAGAGGCTGCTCACATTTGGGGTTTAAACAACAAGGGTAGGGGACGGTGGTGACATGGGAGCAGGGAAATAAAAGGTTTGTTCCCATTGTAGGAACTAGTCCAAAATTTCGGGTCAACGCTTTACCTTCGTTTACGAAACCAAACCGATGATAAACCGATAGTAGTTAAGCCGATCGCCCACCATGGAAATGATCACGATGGGAGATCGCCTACTAGGGGGAACGCGATCGTGTAAGTTCATGGTCTAGTTCTTAAGTAGCAGTAAATGGGATGGGAGCCCTACTTTTTACTCAAAAAAGGAAAAACTATAGTCAATTTAATTTAGTATGGGATGGTTACTTGTTACTAAGGCATACTTTTAGCTCTATTTATTTCCCGTAATTATTCAAAAAGACTATACAAGCTAATTGATGACAGGCCCTAATCAACAATGTTTGGTAGTGCTAAAGCGGCAAGGATATTTAAACCTAGGATAATTGCTTATCAATCGATTTAAGCTTCCTGATCCTTACCTGTATAGGACTAACCAATGGGAGCATCTCACTTTTGCAGAAACACTCATCTTAGGAGTTGAAACCCCTATTTTGTCGTTAGCAAAGTAGGCAATTTACATAATTGAGATGCTCCCTAACCAATGTTTATCCCCTTCCTTCGCCGCTGCCAGGAATTAAATCTTGGTGTTTGGTTCCCTTGAAATTTTGATGGGAGGTCTCTCATTTTCTATAATCCCATCCATAGACTGTTTTAACAGGTTGGCTACCGTTTGCACGTAGGGTTCTTCGATCAGCGTTGTATGTTCTCCGCTCACTTCATGAATGAATAGGTTGCCTTCTTTGACTAACTTTTCCAAGCTTCTTCCGGCTTTTTCATAATATTATTAACCAAAATAAAATCCTTAGCCTGGAATAGATCCACCCGTCCTTGATAGGGTTTGGGTTCATAGGTTTTACTTAATTCAATAATGGGCCCTTCATGGTAAATATGGGGAAAATACCTCATATCCAATGCCTTCTTTTTACCTTGGAGCCGATGGACAAAATCCTTGAAGGTCATACCATCAAGTTTATTGAGGGTTTTTTTCCAGATGGTTTTGAAATGTAAGCCTGCCAGCACTTTTGCCCGCTGTAACCAGGGTCGGGGAATTTGATTGCTGTAGTCTAAGTTAGTGTCAAATAAAACGATCGTGGCAACTTGTTGGCCTTGGGCCATTAATTGTTGGGCGATTTCGTAGGCAATCACTCCCCCAAAGGATAGACCCATTAAAAAATACGGGCCCTGGGCTTGTACCATTCTGATTTCTTGGATGAAATGGGCCACTAACTGTTCCATGGCGGGTAGGGGTAGGGGTTTGTCCATGGGTTCGGAAATACCATAGTGGAGGGCGTAAACGGGTTGATCCTCTCCAAGATATTTGGCTAAATCGTAAAAACCGGTATGTTGAATCCCAAACAAAATAGGTCGGCCACCTTCTTTACGAATAGGAATTAGGGAATAAAAATCATCTAGCTCCACTTCTGAACTCAGCAACGATGCTAAGCCTTCGATCGTGGGAAATTGGAAAATGGAAGATAGGGGTAAGGATTCTTTGAGCTGGGTTTCAATTTGGGAAAAGATCTGTACGGCTAGGAGGGAATGGCCCCCTACTTGGAAGAAGTTATCCTTAATGCTAATGGTGTCTAAACCTAAAACCCGTTGCCAAATTTCCGCCAGGCTTTTTTCGACCTCGGTGCGGGGGGTCACGTATTCATCCTGGGAGGCTTGGCTCTGTTTGTCGGGAGCGGGCAAGTTCTGTCGATCGACTTTGCCGTTAGGGGTAAGGGGTAATCGCTCTAACGTGACAAAGAAGCTAGGGATCATGTATTGGGGTAGTTGTTGTTGCAGGGCCGTTCTGATTTGATCGATCGCGATCGCGTCCCCCTTAGCCCCAGGAACTAAATAGGCTACTAAAATTTGGTTGCCGGGGGTATCTTCCCGCACAATCACCACCGCTTCTTTGATGGTGGGTTGTTGCAACAGAATCGCTTCAATTTCTCCTAGTTCGATGCGAAAACCGCGAATTTTGACCTGTTTATCGCTGCGGCCAATAAATTCAATATCCCCATGGGCTAGGTAACGGGCTAAATCCCCTGTTTTATAAAGTCGCTCACTTTTTTCCGGGGAAAAAGGATTAGGAATAAATTTTTCGGCGGTCAGATCGGCCTGGTTCAGGTAACCCCGCGCTAGACCGTGCCCTCCGATCAATAATTCCCCAGCTACCCCCGTGGGAGTGGGTTGGCCTGCTTCATCTAAAATGTAAATGGTGGTATTGGCGATCGGGTGACCAATGGAAACGGATTCACTATCGGGTTTGCGATCGCCATACTCTGAGGCTTTAACCTGGCGGGTGGTGGACCAAACGGTGGTTTCGGTGGGGCCGTAAATGTTCCATAAACTCGATACTCTATCCAATAGGCGTTCTGCGAGGGAATGGGCCATGGCTTCCCCTCCGCAAATCGCTTTTAACCCTGAATCACTAGGCCAATTGGAGGCTAGGAGCATCTGCCAGGTGGCTGGGGTGGCCTGCATGATGGTGGCTTGATTTTTGTTAATGGAAGCCAGGAGTTTTTTGCCGTCCCGCACTTCCTCCCGGCTAGCAATAATGGTGGTGGCCCCATTACTTAAGGGTAAATAGATTTCCAAGGTATGAATATCAAAGGAAATGGTCGTCACCGCCATTAAGTGATCGTGAGGCTCTAATCCTGGAGCTTCTTTCATGGAAGCTAAAAAGTTAACCAAGGACTGATGGCAAATTTGCACCCCTTTGGGTTTCCCCGTGGAACCGGAGGTATAGATCACGTAGGATAAGTTATGGGGTTTAACGCCACTATCTGGGTTAAGGTTCAGATCCACGTCCCCAGGGGTGATATCGCGATCGATGCAAATGATCTGGGCTTGATGGTCAGGAATAGTTTGAAGTAAGTCACTGGCCGTAACTAAAAATTGAGCTTTAGAGTTTGATAAAATATAATCAATGCGCTCTTGGGGATACTCTGGATCCAGGGGCACGTAAGCTCCCCCCGCTTTAAGGATGGCCATCAAGGCCACCACCATCTCCAGGGATCTTTCTAAACATACCCCCACTAGTACTTCGGGCCCCACCCCTTGGGAGCGGAGATGGTGGGCTAATCGATTAGCTTGGTGGTTGAGTTGTCTGTAGGTTAATTGCTGATCTTGGAAGATCAACGCGATCGCGTCGGGATTTTGGGCTACTTGATCTTCAAATAATTGGTGGATACATTTTTCCTGGGGATAGGCTTTTTGGGTATCATTCCAATCCATGAGCAACGTTTGCCGTTCTGCCTGGGTGAGCAGAGGAATTGTCGCGATCGCTTGATCCGGATTGTCCACAATGCCTTCTAGAATGGTTTGATAATGGCCCACCATGCGCTCAATGGTGGCTAACTCAAATAAATCGGTGCTATATTCACACACCCCATTAAGTTCCCCATGGTCCCCTTCCCCAACGAAAAAGGTCAGATCAAACTGGGAGGCTTCATGGGCGATGCGTTCTTCTTGGATATCTAGATTATCCACTGGGGCTAAGCGGTGAGCAGCCTTGGGGGTATTGAGCATCACAAACATCACCTGAAAGATCGGGGAATAGTTCAAGTAACGCTCGGTTTGCAGTTCCTCCACCAATTGTTCAAAGGGCATATCTTGATGGGCATAGGAATCTAGGGCCATGGATTTAACTCGGCTTAGCACTTCCCTAAACGTAGGATTGCCCGATAAATCTCCCCTTAACGCGATCGTATTAGCAAAATAACCAATTAATTGTTCTAGATCGGTATGTTGTCGGTTCGCGATCGCGGAACCCACCACCATATCTTCCTGCTTGGTGTAGCGATATAACATCACATAGTAGGCGGACAGTAGCACCATGTATAGGGTTGTGCCCGTCTGTTTGCCTAAGGCCCTTAAGCGATCGCTCAGCCCTGGATCAACGGTAAATAATTTCCAAGCTCCGCGAAAAGAAATATAGGCCGGACGACGGTGATCGGTGGGAAGATCCAAGACCGGAGGAGCCCCCGCCAGGTGATTTTTCCAAAAATTTAGTTGCTCTTCTAGTACTTCCCCCGATAACCAATCTTTCTGCCAAGTAGCAAAGTCTGCGTACTGAATGGGCAGTGGCTTCAACCCAGATGATTTTCCGGCTGAAATATTGCTTTGATAAAGGGTAGTTAATTCCTTCACCAATAACCCTAAAGACCAGCGATCGGAAGCTACGTGGTGGGTGGTAAGTTGCAGAACATGTTCATCATCGGTGAGGCGGAGCAAGATCCCCCGTAATATCACATCTTGGGTTAAATCAAAGGGCCGTTTTGCGTCCTTTTTTAAGATCCCTTGGGCTGCCCGATCCTGTTCTGCGGGATCGGCATAGTTCCGTAAATCCTCAAAAGGTAACTCAAATTCCTTTGGAGCCTGACTAATAACCTGACGAATCCCGCCCCCATCCTCTGGAACAAAACGGGTGCGGATCGCTTCATGGCGTTCCACAATGGCCGCTAAGGCCTGTTTAAGAGCACCATAATCAAGGTGGCCCCGCATCCGTAAAAAACGGTACAGATGATAAACGCTAGGGGTAGCTGGTTGCAGTCGATGCAAAAACCACATGCGATACTGGCCATAGGATAGGGGCAGATCTCCCCTCTCCCGACTCAGCACCGGAATCGCCGCCAACATTTTTTTATTGATGGTGCGTTTAATGCGGGCTTGTTGTTCCCGTTGCAGTAGGGCTAAAATTTCAGGCTTTCGTTTGCCAATTTCACTGAGCAGCTCAGGACTGATGGAGCCAGGAGGACTCTGTAATTTGAGTTTATTGCCGTTAACTTTGACCTCAATTTTAAACTTTTTGAGGTAATCCAAAAATTCCCTAGTATCTTTATCATTATTATTCATAGTTCAATTTCCTCCCAGTCAGTAATGCCGACATTGCCATCATTAGCACCCGCAGATCCTGCTTGATCTTCATGGGGTAGCTCATAACCAAATTCCCTTGCAATGGCTTGGGTTTCTGGGCTGAGGATATGGGGTAATTGGATCGTGCGCCAAGCGTCGGCTAAGGAAGGATTGATCGCGCGGTGATTGGCAAAATTAGGATCTCCGATCGAGGCGGATACATCATGAACTCCTTCGGTCATCCGCTCCCCTTCGTAAGGATTGAGGAGGGCGGGATCAAAGGGGATGCCCAAAAATTCACAGAGACGGGGTACTTCCTGCTCCGGTTGCCGTACTAAATCTTCATAGAGTACCCGACAATAACGTTGGGACCCAAACTGTTGGGCAAATTCTAAAATATTACGATTGCAGTTTAACCATACTTGCCCCGCCGCTTGGTGGGGAGTCCCTTCATCTAGGGCTAATAATTTATCCATGCGTAATTTGGCAAAGGATTGAATCATGGAGTAGGGATGGCGGGTGAGATGGAGATATTTAGCTCCGGCAAGATGGTTTCGGCCCGATCGAGGGTGGCGCGATCGAGGGCATAGGTGGGGGATTTATCCACTACTAACCGTTGACCAGCTTCCCGTTGAAGTAAAGCATACACGTCATAGATACTCACATCCCTAGCTTCGAGGTCAGCGAGGAACGCCGCACTGCCATCGGCATCCAGATTCATCAGTTCCATGATCGCTTTTTGCAGACCTTCATCGAGGTAAGTCCCTGTTAACTCTTGACTCCGTTGCCCCATGGAATTAAAGGGTAATAAATGAAGTTCGGGGGGAGAAAACAGATTGGGATGGCCCGCTAACATTACCCGCAGCAGGGTAGAGCCAGCCCTGGGAGGGGACAGCACAAACACACTGGGAGGTAAGGGGGTTTGCTCCGGCGATCGCGCAGTCTGTTGGGTTACCCCTAAGGAACTGGTAACTATCGCGGGAGATACCTGAATCTCAGGGGTGGCAGGGGTTGCACCTTGGCCGTGCATGGCGGTAAATTCCTGGGCTAAATAGGGAGCCAGTTGATCAATTTGGGGATTTTCATACACTTCCCTGGGATACACCATGATTTGTAAATCCTGCTTGAGCTTGGTCAGCACTTGCATAATCATTAATGAATCCATGCCTTGGCTGAGTAAATCTTGATCCGTGGGGGGCAATTTATCCCCTTTGAGTCCTAGAACGTGGGCAATGTTTTGTTGTAGATAGACAGTTATGAGGGCTACTCGATCGCGATCGCTACCGCCATTTAACTGCTCAAAATAGACTGGGTTGAACTAGGGGGTGGAGAAGCAGGAATGGGGGGAGCTTCTGCCTCGCCATGCATTTGGACAAATTCCTCTGCAAAATAGGTCGCAAGTTCAACAATGGTCGGCCTTTCGTAAAATTCCCTGGGGTACACCTAATTTGCAAGTCCTGCTTCATTTTGGTGATGACTTGCATAATCATCAAAGAATCCATCCCTTGGCCCAAGAGATCTTGATCGATCGCCGGTAATTTATTCCCTTTAAGCCCAAGTACTGGAGCAATATTTTCTTGAAGATAGGTGATCAGCAGTTGTTCCCGATCGCGATCGTTAACCCTCTTAATTGATCAAATAGGGGTAAAGGTTCATTGGTTGGGGATGATCACCGGAGCTATGGCACTAATGGACTCTTGGGCAGGGGGTGGGGTTAAACCTACCGGCAACACGGGGTTAAAAAAGGCCCGTTCCTTGGGACTTAAGCGATCGTTGAGGATTTCCCAATTTAGGGCTAAAACCCCTTGTTGACCTTGCTTAGTTAAGGAGGAAGTCAATACATCTAGGGCCTGGGCTGGAGGAATTAATTTCCAACCCACCTGGGCTAATTTCCCTGCCAACGTGACGGCCATTCCCACCTCCGACCAGGGCCCCCAATTAAGGGCTAAACCAGGTAAGCCCAATTGATTGCGATAGGCACATAAACTATCTAAAAAGGCGGTGGCGTAGTTACTCTGGGCCGCACTACCAAACAGAGACGTAGCAGAAGAAAAACAGATAAAGAAGTCAAGTTCCTGTTCCTGGGTGACTCGATGGAGGTTCCATCCGCCTTGGACTTTAGGTCTCATTACCTTAACAAAATCACTCCAGCTTTGGTTTTGGAGCAATCCATCATCCAACACCCCCGCTGCATGGATCACCCCACGGATCGGAGGCAGCTCCATTTGGGCCATAGTCCAGGCTTGGTTAAGCTCAGGCCAGCGGCTAATATCTGCTTTCATCACTTTAACGTTTGCCCCGATCGCTTGCAGAGCTTTAATTGCTTCGGTTTGGCTATCCTTGGTTACCCCATTTCGACCGAGGAGCAGCAGGTTTTTCGCCCCTTGTTCCACTAATTTTTGGGCCACCCTTAACCCTAATTCCCCTAAGCCGCCGGTAATGCAATAAGTAGCATCCCCTAGGATCGTGCTATGGGGGGTGAGGGGGCCCCCGGCGATCGCTGGAGGTGGGGCAAGTAACGAGTGCCACTACGGTAGGCCACTTGGGTGGTTTCTGGGGTTTGTAAAATTTCCTGACAAATTTGGGCCGCGGCTTCAGCCACACTGCCGGTTAAGTCAAGATCAATTAACCCCCCCCACAGGTCGGCATATTCCACCGCGACAGTGAGACCTAGACCCCATAAAGGGGCATGGTTGAGGTTAATTCTAATCCCATGGCCCGCGATCGCTTTAGCTTGCTGGGTAACGAGCCATAGTTTGGGAGATTGGCCCAGGAATTGATAGAGTTTTTTAACCAAATAGATCAAGATGGAGAAATCTGGTCTTAACTGCTGCTGCCAATCGAGGTTAGGGCTATCATCCCCTAGGGTTTCCCCCCAGCCCCGGGCAAAAATCACCCCATGGAAAGGTAATTGATCGTTTTGAACAATTTGACCTAGCCGTAGATCCAAATCATAAACCGTATCATCTTCCGACTCGAAGGGAATGATAAAACAGTGATGATGTTGGGCTTCAAGGTTTTTGGCTATGGTGATACCTAAATCTCCGCGATCGCCGAGGATTAACCACTGACCGGGCCCCCGATTAACGTTACTAGATAATGGTTGGGCTTGCCATTGAAGGTCAAACAATAATTCGTTGGTAGCGACTTGGCCCGTTTCCTGGCGATAGAGTTGGGTTAAATGTTCTAGCACCTGGCCCGGGGTTAATTGCTCGGAGAACGTATCTAGGGTTTGTAATTTTTGGAGCAGATTGGTGGTATTGCCGGTTTCCAGTAAACGCCAAAGGTCTGAAGTTGGGATTGGGCTGGTGGTTGGGGCGGCGATCGCTGACCCTTGAGCAGTAGGATCGGCGGTGCGCCCAGAATTTTCGACCCAATAGCGATCCCGTTGGAAGGATAGGTGGGCAACGTTACTTTAGTCCGTTGGGGATAATCCTGATCTAGGCCTGACCAATGGACGGTAATTCCTTTGATGTAGAGTGCCCCTACGCTAGAGAGTAGTTGCTGCCAATCCCCCTGGCCCGATCGCAACGATGGTAACCATACTCCTTCCTTATCTCCAAGGAAGCACTGACGGCCCATACCCAACAGGATCGGCTTAGCACCACATTCGATAAAAATTTGGCAGTTTTGCCGGGCGAGGGCTTCCATCCCAGCAGCAAAGTTAACCGGCGCCACTACGTGGTTAACCCAATAATCAGCATTAGTAATTTCCTGGTTAACAGGCTGGCCAGTGACATTGGAAACAAAGGTTAAGCGAGGGGGAGTGTAATCAATCTCTTTTGCGATCGCCCTAAATTGCTCTACCATGGGCTCCATCAAGGGAGAATGAAAAGCATGGGAAACCTGTAGTTGTTTCGTTTTAATGCCCTGGGCTTCCCATTGGGTTACTAGGCTCGCTAAAGCCGTTGCTTCCCCAGATACCACTGTACTTTCCGGGCCATTGATTGCCGCGATCGTGACTTGGGATTGTTGGCCAGCTAAATCGGCTTTAATTTGAGCAACGGGGGCCAGCAACGATACCATGGCACCACCAGGGGGCAGTTGCTGCATTAATTTGCCCCGGTGGGCGATTAATTTTAGCCCATCCTCTAGGCTGAACACTCCGGCCACACAGGCGGCGACATATTCCCCGACGCTATGGCCCATCACCACATTAGGTTTAATTCCCCAGGATAGCCATAATTGATAGAGGGCATACTCCAGGGCAAAAATAGCGGGTTGGGTGTAGGCGGTTTGGGCTAACTCTTCCTCGGTGGCTCCTTCTCCGTACAGCAACTCCAGCAAGGGACGCTCTAAATATTGTTCTAAAATGCTGGAGCATCGATCCATTGCTGCTTGAAAGGTGGGCTGGGTTTGGTACAATTCCCGCCCCATCCCGACAAATTGGGAGCCTTGACCGGTAAAGAGAAAAGCAATTTTATCGCTGCGGCCACTGCCCGCGATCGCTCCGCTCACCAGACTAGGGCTATCGGTGCCAGCAACGAAACTATTGAGGTTGGAGATCAATTCTTGATGATCGGCGGCGACGGTAGCCAAACGGTAACGGTAGGATAGGCGGCCGGTATTAGCACTAAAACAAATATCCCCTAAGCTTTGGGCATTATGGCCTTGGAGATAACCAATATACTGTTCGGCTAATTGTTTTAATGTGGGCTCATCCTTAGCAGAAAGTTTAAGTAGGTGCAGCGGTCTCTCTGGGTAGTCCACCGCGATCGCTTCTGGCCCTGGAGCTTCTTCTAAAATCACATGGGCATTGGTACCGGTAAAACCAAAGGAGCTCACCCCCGCCAGGCGTTTCCCAGGAACATCCCAAGGGGTCAGGGTTTGGGGTACTTTAAACCACGGCTGCCAGTTAATTTTGGGGTTTGGTTCCTGTAAATGCAGATGGGGCGGGATTTGTTGGTGCTGCATGGCTAACACAATTTTAATTAAGCCGGAAATACCCGCCGCCGCTTCTAGGTGGCCAATATTAGTTTTAACGGAACCCACCCAGAGGGGGTGCTGTTGGGGATCTCGCTCTTTGCCCAACACAGCAGTAGCCGCATTTAGTTCGATGGGATCTCCGAGGGAAGTGCCTGTACCATGGGCTTCGATGTAACTAATTTCCCCTGGAGAAATATGACCGCGATCGAGGGCTGTTTTAATTAATTGCTGTTGGGCTTGGCCATTGGGCACAGTTAAACCGCTGCTAGGCCCGTCCTGGTTAACGGCACTGCTACGAATTACCGCTAAAATTTGATCCCCGTCGGCCTGGGCTTGGCTCAACCGTTTTAAGACGATCATGCCACATCCTTCCCCCCGGCCATAGCCATCCGCTGAAGCATCAAAGGCTTTACATTGGCCATCGGGGGATAGCATTTTGGCTTTAGAAGTAGCTAGGTAGGTGGTGGGGGTTAAATTCAACAATACCCCGCCGGTTAAAGCCACTTCACATTCCCCTAACCGTAAACTATTACAAGCTTGGTGCACCGCCACGAGGGACGCAGAACAGGCCGTATCAAGGGTAACTGCTGGCCCCGTAAAACCAAAGGTATAGGCTAAACGACCCGCCGCACTAGAAGGATGAATGCCAATGCTGGAATAGGGCACGAGGGGACTATCTGGCTCTAGGGCTAAATGGCTCTGGAGTAATTCATCATAATCATGGGCATTAGCTCCCACAAATACCCCAATAGGGGCCCCATCCAATCGCTCGATCGCGACTCCGGCCCGCTCTAAGGCTTGCCAACCCACCTCTAACAACAACCGATGTTGGGGATCCATGGCGTTGGCTTCCCTGGGGGGATACACCGAAAAAGTTGGGGTCAAACTGATCCACATTTTTTACAAAATGACCGTACTTAGTCAAAACTTTACCTGGCACTTCTGGA
>JAAUPO010000310.1 GCA_012033095.1 Synechococcaceae cyanobacterium RL_1_2
AAGACAAAGGGAAATAGAGGAGAAAGTCGGGTTAAACCTACAATTTTCCAACCATCTTTGGCTACGGCTTGATCGATCGCTTTAAATTTGGGCTGTTTTTCTATCTGTTGGACAACCCAATCTCGCACAAAATAACGACCCACCAAAAAAGCGGCCGTTGCTCCCGCAGTTGACGCGATCGACACAATAATCGATCCTTTGACTACCCCAAAAATCAATCCCGCTCCCAGGGTAAGAATAGCCCCAGAAACCAGTACCATCGTTGCTCCGATATAGACAATGATAAATATCACAATGCCCGCATTACCTAAGGATTGAACCCAATTTAAAACGGTGGTGAAAATCTCTGAAATCCATTGACCTAATGGGGAAAGTTTAAATAACACCACCCCTCCAATCACCGCGATCGCGAATAATCCGTATTTGAAATATTTAAAGAATTTTGAATAGGTGGATTGATCAGCCTGTTTTAGATTGGGCATGGAGATGGTACTTTTTAAGCGTAAAGAAGGAACAATTAACCCCATGGTAGAGCCATTTGCCCAACCCACCATTACAACCCATTGCGATAACCGGGCATTGTCCGTACCCCATAGATAGTAAAAACGGCAAAAACCTTGGTGCTGCCCAAGGGTTAATTAACTATTTATAGAATAGTACTTATTATAGAATAGTACTTACGCACAGGCTCCCTAAATCCTCCAAAGTTGGGTGACTTGATTGTAGGATACGCACAAGCCCCCTAAATCCCCAAAGTTGGGTGACTTGCCTGAACGATTATCCCCAAACATGGTTCCCAGGACATAATCGAAATTTTTGCGTAAGTCCTGATAGAAGATAATTAAAAAGCCTCCTAGGCTCCAAAGATTGGGGGGCAAATATTTTAAAAGTCTCCCTAGGCTCAATTTGGGGATTGAGAAACGAAATGTGGGAGCTTTTCGCCCTTAATCACCCATTCTTCAAAAATTAAGAATGGCACTTTTCAATTGGCATTCTTGGTACTCCTCTTCTGGATCAGAATCCCAAACAATACCACTACCTAAACCATACTCCGCCTCATGGGTGTTTAAATTAATGAGCATAGTTCGAATGGCCACATTAAATTGACCATATTGACCATAACTATGGGGAGCCATAAACCCGATCGCTCCAGTATAAATATGGCGAGGACTAACCTCTAATTCCTTAATAATTTCCATGGTGCGGGGTTTAGGTGCTCCTGTAATGGAAGCACAGGGAAACAGAGCCGTCATAATATCAGTAAAAGAAGCTTGGGTTCGTGCCTCCACCGTGGAGGTCATCTGCCAAAGGGTGGGGTAAGGTTCTAAGGTAAATAAATCCGGAACCTGCACCGTTTTAAATTGGGCGATGCGGCCGAGGTCATTACGTAACATATCCACAATCATCACGTTTTCCGCCCGATTTTGCTGGAGTTAAATAATTCCTGGGCTAGGAGTTGATCGCGATCGGGATCAAGGGCCCTCGGAGCAGTACCCTTCATCGGCTTGGTAATGATGCGCTCCCCATCAAGGGCAAAAAACAACTCCGGTGAAGCGGAACAAATCACATAATTCCCAATGGATAAATAGGCCCCGTGGCGACTGCGTTGGGCTTGGTTAAGGGCTAAAAATAAAGACCAAGGCTCCCCCTCAAATTGACCGCGATAACGATAGGAAAAATTAACCTGAAACGTATCCCCTTTTTTAATGTATTCCTTGATTTGCTCCAGCGATCGCTTGTAATCCTGGGCAGTAATTTCCGGTTGCCATCCCAATAACTGATAGTTTGGTTGCGTATGGTGATCCCCCAATATCACGATTTCAGGATTTTCATACATGCCAAACCAAAGTAAAGGAAAATCCTGGGTGGGAGTAAACGTATGCAATGCCCCATCAAAGGCGGCGGCGGCCTCATAGCTCAAGTAACCCACCACCCAATAACCCTGGTCTTGACGATATTGATTTACCAAATCTAAGCACTTCTTAACCTCATCTAAACGATTAGTACTAACCGTTTGGCACCGATGACTAAACTTCAACCATTTACCCCTCTTCCAATCGAAAAATACTGCTTCTTTATCCATAGCGTTAGTAGCGTGAATAGTCTAAGTTCTCTGTTAGTTAAGAAATCAGTATATTTTGGCTAACTTAGCTTAGGGAAATCAAATATAGTGGTTATGGAATGGTTAAGAATGTATAATTTGATTGCGTAGTTAATTAATTGCGTAGTTAAATTGACGATTTATTAAAAATTAATCTGTTACATTTGATTTTCCCATAAACCTTAATAAATTACCTTAGGTGTGAGGCAACAATGAAAAATTGGTTTAAATTAGGTTTAGTCCTTAGTCCTGTAGCGATCGCGGCCCAAGCAATGATGCCCGGTCAAATCAATGCAGAAACTGCTAACGACCAACTTCTTCAACAAATCAACAGCTATTCTCAAGAATCCAACATGGATTCCTTGAACCAAGTCAACAGCATCAGTCAACTTCGGGACGTATCCCCTGGCGACTGGGCCTTTTCCGCTCTTCGTAACCTAGTAGAACGTTACGACTGTTTAGATGGTTACCCCAACCGTACCTACCGTGGTAGTAGAGCTTTAACTCGCTATGAGTTTGCTGCTGGTTTAAACGCTTGTATGGAACAAATGGAGCGTTTAATCGTTAATGGTGGTGGCAATGTTGAGCCTACCGACCTTAGCCAAATCACCCGCCTAGTAGATGAGTTCGAAGCTGAACTTGCTACCCTTGGTACCAGAGTTGACAACCTAGAAGGTCGTCTTGGTGAAGTAGAAGACAACCAATTCTCCACCACCACCAAACTAGAAGGGGAAGTTGTATTCGGTATTACCGATACCTTCGGAACCGGTGACGCAAACAACACCGTACTCGACCAACGTACCCGTCTAAGCTTCGTTTCTAGCTTCACCGGCAAAGACAAACTATACACCCGTCTTGACCAAGGCAATAGCCTAATTGATGCTACTGCTGGAGCAGATCAGCAAGGTACTTTAACTACTTCTGGAAGTACTGGTGGTGCTGTAGGTTTAGGCTGGTTGGCTTACTACTTCCCCATTGGTGATTCTATTGACGTTTACCTTCCTGCTTCTGGTGGTTTATGGCAAGACTTCGTTCCTACCGTTAGCCCCTACCTAGAAGGTTACACCGGTGGAACTGCTGCTCTAACTAGCTTTGCTGAATCTAGCCCTATCTACAAACTAGGTACTAACGCCCCTGGTGTTGGTGCTAACATCAGCCTTGGCGACACCTTCATGGTTAGTGCTGGTTACCTAGCTCCTGAAGCTAATAGTCCTGCTACCTCCTCTGGTTTGTTCAATGGGGACAATACCGCTTTAGCCCAGTTAACTTGGATGCCTAGTGATTCCTTCCAAATTGCTGGAACCTATGCTCGTAGTTACTACACAGGTGCCTCTGGTAATATGTTCCTAGGTACTGGGACTACCAATGCAAACAACCCCTTCCCTGGACAAGTTACTAATGCAGACTCCTTTGGTCTTGCTGCATCCTTAGAGCTTGGTGATAAATTTGCCATTAACGCTTTGGTGGTACTACTGCCGTTAATCAAAGAAATAGTACCAATGAAGCAGATATTTACTACTACGGTCTAGGTCTATCCTTCCCTGACTTTGGTAAAGAAGGTAGTCTTGCAGGAATCATCCTTGGTGCTGAGCCCTATGTTGGTCAAACCGATGACACCGCTATCCACGCTGAAGCATTCTACAAATATAAAGTTAACGACAACGTTTACATTACCCCTGGTCTAGTATGGCTTGGTGCTCCTGATGGCAACAAAGCTACTAACGATGCCTTCATCGGTACAATTCGTACTACCTTTGTATTCTAAGAATACTTAAGTATCCATTATTAGTTTGATTTAATTCATTCCAAAGGGAATAGTCGTAATCCATGACTATTCCCTTTTTTATTGAAATTGGGGAATGTAATTAAAATAATCAAACCGATCAAAATATTTGTTGAATAGTTGAATAAATTTAAGGGAATTTAAGATGAAAAATTTTTCTAAGCGTTTCATGGCATTAGGTTTAATGGCTAGTTTTGGGATCGTTTCCTGTGAAGCACCTCCCCCAGAAGACGGGGGTAATGGTACTACCACCACAGAATCTAGCGTTGCTGATAATGGGAATGGTTTAAAAATTGCCAGTTTAGCCCCCATGACTGGGGATCTTTCTTCCCTCGGCCAAAATTTTCCTGTGGCAGTGAGGTTAGCGGTTGATACCGTTAATGAATGTGGTGGGGTGAATGATGCTCCCGTTACTTTGTTGAGTGAGGATACCCAAACTGATCCGAATACCGGCAGTGCGGCC
>JAAUPO010000311.1 GCA_012033095.1 Synechococcaceae cyanobacterium RL_1_2
TGTAGCAAAAGCCGTTTTATTATTCTGATAATTTAATCGCTGAAACCGTTTTTATATAAACGATAGAGGTGGTTTGTCCCCCTCTAAGTGCTGAGATATAAGAGCTAATATATAAAGTCCTCCTACCCCCAATTCTGGGGGAGAAATTTCTGAAAAATCATTAATAGTCCCCAAAATTTGTGGGATTTAGGGGGCAAAATGCAAATTCAATTGACTTTATAAACAGCCTCTAATGGCTTCAACAATTTCCTTATTCTACTGGGCGGATTTGTTTTATATCAAATCCGCTCCTTCCATTTAAAGGGATTGAATTAGATTCATTGGATATGTGAAAATCTCAGGACTTACGCAAAAATTTCGATTCTGTCCTGGGAACCATGATGTTTGGGGATGTTTGGGAACAATCCTTCAAGCAAGTACCC
This sequence comes from Synechococcaceae cyanobacterium RL_1_2, assembly GCA_012033095.1. Classification (GTDB taxonomy): domain Bacteria; phylum Cyanobacteriota; class Cyanobacteriia; order Cyanobacteriales; family JAAUPO01; genus JAAUPO01. The sequence continues at coordinate 423 of JAAUPO010000311.1, forward strand.
AAATTGGGGAGTTTGATGGGGGCTTGTGCGTAAGTCCTTCCTATATATTTGGAAAAACTGAAACTGCGATTGCTCTAGCCTGGGCAATATCAACAGTAGTTTAATCCATCCCCTTAACCTTTAAATTCCATTGGGGGCATCAGGTTCCATAATGGTTGCTTGGTAAGGAATCACTCCGGTTTCTACGCTGCCGAGACAACGGGCAGAGCCTAAGGATAAATCGAGGGTACGGGGGGGAATATAGGGGCCGCGATCGTTAACTCGCAGAATAACGGATTTATTATTGTTTAAATTAGTGATTTTGAGATAGGTATTTAACGCTAACGACGGATGGGCTGCGGTTAATCCAAATTGGTTATAAATTTCGCCATTAGCGGTCAGCCGGCCATGGAAATAGGGCCCATACCAAGAAGCAAGGCCATCAAATTGGGATTGTTGATTTTTGCTTTCTTTGAGGTTATACATTTTCTCTTGGGCCGTTACTAAATCATATTGATTTACCCCTAAGGCTTTCCTAAGGTTATTAACCCATTCGATCGCAACGAGATCTTTATTAAGTTTATGATCAGGTAATAGATCATCATTGAGTACAAACCACACGCGATCGCTAAGTTCTCCCCCTGGCAGCCCCTTAACTAAGGTAGGAGCAGCGGTTTGAGGGTCAAAATTCGACTCAGAGATTAAAGCTTGTAACCTTTTCGTAATAATTTCCGCTTGTTGGCCATCCTTAATCGTCGCAATAAAAGAATTCCCAATCCAAATTTGTGCGTGGTGTTTTTTCTAGGTGTATGAGTTTAACCTCAGGGTACAAAGCCTTGCTAGCATTTATCTCCGCACTGGCAGGTTTAATTTCCCACCCAAAAATCTTTTGAATTAAGCCAATTAAACTAAAAGAATCTGTGTAATTTGGACTTTTTACCGGTAACACATTGGTAGAGACCCCTTGAAACGTTGATGGGGAGTCAAAATTATTGTTTGTGGCGATAAATTCACAGGCAGGAACTTCCACCTCTAACGAATTGCTCGCAGAAGTGGAGACTTTTAGGGTTTTAACGCCGTTGTCGGCATCTTTGGGTTCGGTAGAGCTTGTTTCTGTATCTTGGGGCAAGGAAGAAGCGTAAGTAATTCCGTAGTGACTTCTATCCTTAGCAACCAAATTTGATACATCAACTATGCCTTGGATAACCACTAGCATTAAGCTCGTTATCGAAGTTGTCCAAGTGAGTTTTATTAATGACATTATTAAGCGATTAACAAGAGTTATTAAAATATCTGTTTTAAGGGAGCAATATAGGCTGTGAGAATCGGGGATCGCCTATTACACATTACTTTGACCAAATGTAAACTTAAGTGTAGGACTGTAACTTAGCGTAGATTATTGTTAAAATCAACCGGACAAAAGAGGATCAACATTGATTTAGACACCGATAAAATCTCTGAAATACTTACTTTGACAGAATTACAGCAGTTTATATTAGTAATATTTATGATTAGATTAACAATGCTTTTTCCTATTTAAATAAGTATTATTAATGTTTGGTTGGGATATAATTGACTCCGGCATCAATACATGAATTAAAGTAAAAAAAAATCCATGAGCGAATTAACCCCTGAACAACGGGCAACCTTAGTTGAAACCCTATTGCATAAGGAGGGTAACTGGGTGGATTGGGGTCGGGCTTGTTTAGAGTTGAGGGCTGGGGGAATCAACGATAAGGAAATTTTTGAAGAGACGGGGTTTCAGGAGAGCCAACAGAATTTGATTGTGGTGGCAACCCAGGTTTTCCAAAGTATCGCGGTAGATTTACCAGGGGAGGTTAAAGCTTATTTTGCTGGGCCCCGCAGTGATGTGATCTATGAGTTAAGGATTTTAAATCAGCAACAACGCCTTAGCACCGCCCAGTTTATCTACGATCGTAAATTGGACTTAGATGCTAGTCGGGAAGTAGCTAAATCGGTACAAAAATTGGGTCGCCTTGCTAAATTGCCCGAAGGTTTTACTGATGAGCCGGGGGATGCGATGGCCTATTTTGTTGGAATTGGGCCCGACAGAAGAGTGATCTGCGCGATCGCTCTCGATTAATTGCGGAGGGTTTAAAGTATGCCCAATCCGATGGGGCGAGGATGGCGATCGAGAAATTACTACAGGATTTTACGGTAGTTAAATCCAAACCGAAGCCCCAACCACCATTCCATCGTTTAGAAGAGGAAGAGGAACTATCCCGGATTATTCCTTTGGCCAATCATCCGGAGGAGTTAATCACCTTAACTCGATTACCGAAAGCGAATAATTTTGGTTTGGTCACGATCGCCGCTGGTACCTACGTGACCCTACCAGGCTGGCAAGTGATCCTTAAAGCCATCGATCCGGTGGGAATCTTAAGTACAACTGATGTGTTTACTGAAGATTTAAGCGGCCAAGAACAGGTATTAGTTTTAATTGATCGCGGTCTCCAGGAGTGGAACGATAGTAGTTATTTTGCTTGGACTACCCCCGATCAGCCAGTGGAGTTCTTTTGGACAGCGAAAACTCCCCCCGCAAATCACCAAATAATTGGTCAAATCTTAGTGATTATTAAACCCAAGCGCATTTTAGATGAAAATAACTTATTAGAACCGTGGCAAATGGACGATTGATGAGCGCACTACTAACATTTGGTTCGCTCCCCTTTGAAATTCGTAGCTGACGGGTTCTAGCTTGACCTGATAGTTCTTACTGCGTAGGAACTCCACGATCGCGCCTAGATGGATAGAATCTGTTCCGGTTAAGTCAACTAAGGGAAAAATTCTTACTTCTTGGGCCACCCTCAGTAACTCCAAAATTGAGGCGGTGTGGAATTGTTGATCTAATTGCTCACTATACAAAAAGAGCAGGTGGGAGCAGAGGGCTAAGTCAAATTGATGGGACTCAAACGTTAAACTGGGTAAGGATTGGGCTAAATAACGGCCTTCTTCCTTGCCCTGATCGTAGCCTGCCAAAAAGTTATCCATGGTGGCAAGTCTTTGCTGGCCTAAGGCTTCTACTGTGTTGAAGTAATACCAGATAAAGCGATCGCGGTGTGCATACACCTCCGATAACACCAGGCTGTAACAATCCCTAATGCGTTGATGAATTTGTTCAGGGGAAAATTGATAGAGGGGGTCAACGGAAGTCACACGATAACCGCGATCGTTCATTTCTTGATTAAAACTAGCAGGCCCATCCCCACAGCCTAGAATCTTTTTAGTTAAATCCTGGGGGCTAAGGTTAAACATCCGTTGATATTCGTTAAAGTTACGTCCCCAAGGAACAATGGTGTTGAGTTCCATTGATGAACCCTCCTATCTGATGGCCCTGCGCACTAGGTGCATTGTCAAATAATAATTTTAGGGTTGGCCATGGCTAAATTTATCTCTGTGCATAGGCTGTGGAAACTTATAACCATAACTAAAACCATAACTAAAACCATAACTTTTTAACCTTGACGCTGTACTAGATTCTATCTCCAGGAAGAGGATCCATCATTGCCCGGTTGGTTAATGTCCCATGGCTTCTAGTTTCTTAAGGCCAGGACTCACTCAAAAAGTTCAATTCTGTGCTGGGAACCATGATGTTTGGGGATAATCGTTCAAGCAAGTCCACCATCGTTAGGGGATTTAGGGGGCTTGTGCATAAGTCCTAAAATCTTTTCCCCTGATGGCTAATGTACAGTGTTAGGAAAGAAGGTAACTGTACCAACGGTGAACCCTTGGGGTCTTGGCAGTGGATGGTTTTGATGATTGAGCTTGATCCGCTTTTTCGACTGTTTCCACAATGGGCACTAAAATACGCCAGCTTTTGCCTTCCCGCTGCCGTTGTAAGTACACATCAAAATCCTGGTGCTTCTGCTCATGGCGATCGCGGTCTAGGTCTAATTGATAATCAAAACTGCCCTGAAGGT
>JAAUPO010000312.1 GCA_012033095.1 Synechococcaceae cyanobacterium RL_1_2
TGGGGAAAATAATCTTTAATCTTTATTAGGACTTACGCACAAGCTCCCTAAATACCCCAAATTTGGGGGACTTGGCTTGAATGATTGTCCCCAAACATCATGGTTCCCAGGACAGAATCGAAATTTTTGCGTAAGTCCTGACTTGCTAAAACCACCAATTAATTTTGAGGTCGTTCAATAATGCCACCGACCAAAACCCGATCGCCGTCATAGACCACCGCTGCTTGGCCAGGGGTAACGCCAAATTGGGGTTCTAAAAACCTTAATGCTAGGCGATCGGGATTTTCTGTTAGGGGGAGCACTTCCACAGGAGTTGGCCGCGATCGATAACGAATTTGGACTTCGGCGGTAAATGGCTCCTCGGTGGCCGCCATCGATACCCAATTCACTCGATTAATGGTGCAGCATTCCATGGCCCCTTCCATTCTGGTACCCACAATGACCTGGTTCATCACTGGATCCAGTTTAATCACGTATAAGGGTTCTGCGTAGGCAATACCTAGCCCCTTCCGTTGGCCGATCGTGTAGTGATGGATGCCTTGATGTTCCCCTAAAACCGTGCCATCCCCCAGGGCAATTTGACCCGGTTTGGGTGCTAGATACTTATCCAAAAAAGATTGCATCGACCCATGGGATTCAATTAAACAAAGATCTTGACTTTCCGGTTTATCGGCTGTTTTTAGTTCTAGGTTGGCCGCCACCTTCCGGGTTACATCCTTAGTTTGTTCCCCTAACGGAAAGATTGACCCTCCTAAATGTCTTTGGGTGAGGTCATACAAAAAATAGGATTGATCTTTGTTGGGATCGATCGCCCGCAAAAGTTGATAGCGATCGCTCACCGGATCATATTCAATACGAGCATAATGGCCCGTCGCAATTTTATCGGCCCCCAATTTTTCCTGGGCATAATCCAACATGGGCCCAAACTTAACTGTCCGATTACATTGGGAACAGGGCAACGGCGTAACCCCAGCCTCATAGCCCTCCACTAAATAATTAATAATGTAGGTCTCAAAGGTCTCCCGAATATCCACAATGTGATGTTCAATCCCCAACTGCTCACAAATAAAAGCTGCATCCACCATCCCATCGGAACAACATTGACCTTTCCCTTTCATTAACCATAGGGTCAAGCCGATGATGTCATAGCCCTGCTGTTGCAAACTGGCGGCCGCCACCGAACTACTCTACCCCACCCGATAGACCCACTACTACTTTCGTCATGATCCATAATTGCTAAACTCTTACCTTTCTAAATGTACCTAAAAACTATCCCCCTTGGGCGATCGTTCTAATGGAAGCAAAGATTCATCGGACAAAAGAGTAAATAAAGAGTAAATATAGTCAATTGGATTTAGTGCGGGATTTTTACTCCTTTTCATAGGCTGATTTCAACTCTAATTATTTCCCATAATTATCCAAAAAGACTATATTACGACTTACGCCCAAGCCCCCTAAATCCGCCAAATTTGGGGGACTTGTTTGAACGATTGTCCCCAAACACCATGGTTACCAGGACAGAATCGAAATTTTTGCGTAAGTCCTGTATCTCATTTGATGAAACCCAAGGAAATTTTTCATCCTAGGAATTATTTAATGGCCATCCATTTACTCCAGGTATCCAAAATTTTATCATGGATTTTTCCGTAATGGCTCGATTCTTTTTATTGTCTAATTTTTTGACGCGATCGATGACATCCTGAAACGAAACAAACTCCCCTTTTTTTCTTTCTTCCGCGATCGCATTAGCAATATTTTCCGCATTTTTACCCTTAAAGCCAGCAATTTCTAATTTAGAGATAAACTGCTTAAAATTATGACTATCAATAGAATTAAAAGCGGCAAGATGGTCTTCATTCCCAGCCATAATAATTTGATTATCCGCTAATTTTTCATCAATAAACTTAGTTAATTTTGAAGACAAATTAGAAAATCTATGGTCAAAATGGTCGTTTAAACCCTTTTCTAAGTTCGCAATCATCCCTTTGATGTCAGATAAATTTTGACCACCTTGAGCATTATTTTGATTATTTTGATCCTTTTTACTAACGGATTGATCGATTAATGGATCGATTAAAGGATTGCTGGTTTGAGATGATTGTTCAAAGGTTTCTAGGTATTGTTCAATAACTAAATTCCTATTTTTATTATTAACAATAATGCCTTTGACCATCTCAAAACTATCATCGATCGCCATGGCTCTAACCGCCGCATGATATTCAAGATGACCATATAAAATGGTAAATTCATCTAAACCCATGGCTTCCACAATTAACGGTTTAATATTTCCCCCTAACCCAAGAAAACCATGGGCTAATTTTTCTATGGTTTCAGATTCAAAAGCCGATCGCGGCTCAGCACTAACCAAAGAAGCAATATCTATAGATTGATAATCAAATAAAGAATTTAACATAATTAATGATTAATACTTAAGCAATTTTACCTAAAACTTCCCTGGCTAAGGCTTGAAATTCTAAACTAGAAAGACCATCGGATTTATAATCTAAAACCGATAAAGGATCAGGAATTTCTTCTTCCCCATACTCCACCGTATGCTCTAAAGCCTTGGCTAAATCCTCCCGTTCAAAAATTGCTGAATCCATTAAAGGTAATCCATATCTTTCCTGCACCATGGCCCGTCTTTTGGGATAGGTATATTTCACAAATCGACTATTAGTAGAAACTTTTGATGGCAGAATGCCTAAAATTTGTAATGGCGTTAAACCAAACATTTCCTTCGCTTCATTAATATCTTCCACAAAGTTTTTGACATTACTTAAGCCTTCATTAGCAAAGGGTTTTAAATCTGAAGGGATAATTAAATAATGGGCAGTAATTAAGGCAATGCGAGCATATAAATTCAACGAAGGAGGGGTATCAATGAGCACAAGATCGTATTGATCTTTAACCTTTTCCAATTTGGATAGTAATCTTTTTTTCGTTGCTTCAACGGTAATTAACTTAGCTTCATATTCCATCATTTCAATATGGGATGGAATCACATCAATAATGCCTAAAGAGGTAAAAGAAGCCGGTTTAACTACATGTTCTATTTGGTATTTATCTTTAGTACCAATGAGTTGCAGAACATTGTTATTTTTGATGTTGTCTTCGGTTTCATCGGTAAATTTAGCTAAGCCGGTGGCAAAGGTGGTGTTAGCTTGACTATCTAAATCAATGATTAAAACCCGTTTGCCTTCTAGCTGGAGGGCGGCCGCAAGATTAACGACGGTGGTAGTTTTACCGACTCCGCCTTTATTGTGATAAACAGCGATAATTTTCATGGATTTGAGGTGAGAAGATTTATGGAAAATTGAGGAAATGAGTTTATTGGGAAATATCGGCAGTTGGGGAACTGGTTTTAAGGAATCCCGGCCGATAATGGCTTTAATTTTTGAAATGTGGGTGGGAATTTGATCAACGGGGCATTCAAAATATAAATTTACCCGGTGGGATCTACGCTGATAAATCCTGAAACCTGTCCCATTGGTGAGTACTCCGTAAGGGGCTTGGAGGGATAAAAGATACTTTTGAATTTGACCAACGTGGTGATCTAAATTTTTCCTGGGACTTTTGGCCTCAATGATTAAATTAAGGGATGAGGTTATTTGGGTTTTCAAAGATTTAGCTTTGGTGGGAAAGGCAAGAAAATCTAAGCGTATTTGGCCAAAGGCTACTTCTTGATACCACGTATCACTGGTATATCCTAAAGTGGGTAAGAGGTACTGCACAATCAGTTTACTCTCAACTTCAGTTTCATTGCGAAAAGAATTAGGTATATATCGCAAAAAGCCACTCCTAAAGGTTTTTAGTGAAGTAACATGTTTATTTTTTGGTAGTGCTAAAGCTGTAAGGATATTTAGACCCAGAATAATTGATTATCAAGGGGTTTAATCTTCCTGATCCTTACTTGTATAGGACTACCCAAATTTCTAAGTTATTTAATTCACGATCCTTAGCTAAGGATTTCAGTTTAAAACTATACTTTCTGAACCTGGCTCAGGATCAACGTTTTAATGCTAATTGATGACACTCCCTAGTGAGGATTGCTATAAACTTAGGGTAGTCCGATACAAGTACAAGTAAGGATCATAAAAGTTGAATTGCTTAACAATCAAGTAACCTGGTTATAACCATTGTGACTGCTTTAGCACGAACAAAGTTAGTTATACCTTAGCGAGGGAATTAACTAGGAATTAGTTCCGCCTGCACCGTTTCAGGCCCCTCTTGTCCGTCTGGAATAATAGCATCCTTTACTTCATCAGGAATACCATCGGGATACATTTTATCTAGCTGTTCCTGATTCACATCGACATTAACCATGGTAGCAGGGGCTTGG
>JAAUPO010000313.1 GCA_012033095.1 Synechococcaceae cyanobacterium RL_1_2
TTTTGGCTTTCGCAGTGGGGACAATTCATTGCTTTTTCTCTTCCTGTGACTCCATTCTACACATCATCCTTCAACTAACCAGTCCCTAGGGGGCTTGGGCGTAAGTTCAAATAATTTAATTTTTATAAATAAAATAGGGGGTTATTCTTTGTTGGGATCACGAGGATTTAAAATAAAGACATAGCCGAAACCATTACTCGATAAGGCCATGATGAAAACTGTTGCCGATATAATGACCCCTAATCCCTTCACCGTCAAACCCAGCGATAGTTTGAATGAAGCCATTAAATTAATCGCTGAAAAACGGGTTAGCGGTTTACCTGTGATAGATGAAAAAGGTCAGTTAGTGGGGGTGATTTCTGAAACGGATTTGATGTGGAAGGAAACCGGTGTAGATACCCCTCCCTACGTGATGTTTTTGGATAGTATTATTTATCTCCAAAACCCTGCTCGTCATGCCGAAGAAGTGCACAAAGTATTGGGAGAAACCGTGGGGGACGTGATGAGCGATCGCCCCATTACAATCGAGCAAAACAAATCGATTAAAGATGCAGCCCATATTCTCCATGAAAAGGGAATTCGTCGTTTGCCTGTGGTTAATGGGGAAGGAACTTTAGTGGGTATTATCTCTAGGGGGGACATTATCCGAGCGATGGCCATGGATCTGTAGGGGCGATCGCGTCGATAATGCTTTTGAGAGTTTTACCATGTATTAAGATGTAATAATCTGCAAATAATTTAGGATTAACGTAAGATAGAGCCCCCCAAGGAGTTTGGGAAAAGACTAACATGGCAGATAAATAATTCACAATTTCATTGTCTGCTCTATGGGATGGAATTGGAATTATAGCCATAGCCGATCTGATCTGAATAGATTAATCATGATTAAAACCTCACTGCATAAGCGTTTTAACTCTTGGAAATATCCTGATATTGTATGGCTGTAGCTATAATTGACCGATTATTCGATGGCGCAATGACGCTGTAAGTCTTTTAGATTAATTACTTCCAATGCTCGAACATGGGTTGCTTCTAAACAGACTTGGGGTGCTTGGCCTACCTCAAAGGCTTCTTGCCAACGGGCGGCACATAAACACCAGCGATCGCCGGGTTTCAGCCCAGGAAAGTGCTGTAGTTCCGGTTTGGGGGTACTCAGGTCATTGCCTTGGGCCTTAGTAAAACGTAAAAAGTCCTCGGTCATAACAGCGCAAACCACATGGGAGCCATAGTCTTGGCCGCCGGTACGACAGTAACCATCCCGATAAAACCCCGTCATCGGTTGACAGGAACAGGCAACAAGGGGTGTGCCAAGCACGTTTTGGGCAGAAGAATTATTAGTCATCCATCAAGTTTATCGTTGAGAGACCATTTATAGTCTGTTTGCATAATTACGGGAAATAAATAGAGATAAAATCATTGTATAGCAATCAATAATCATCCCATACTAAATTAAATTGACTATATCAAGAACAATTTAAACCATTACCTGGTGAAAATTTTCAGCTTAATTGTAGGGGATTTCTGAAAAATATATTTGGACTACGATGGTAACGACAATAATGGTTATGCCAAATCCGTTCTATTGAATACCGAAAAGCCTTATTTTGTCTAGATTTGACATGGTTAACCCATCCCAATCCTATCGGCGATCGCGGTAATTTCGATCACCATGAATGATTACATTATTATCCCGTTGCCTGAGTTGGCCTTGGGCATCGAAATCATTAAATTGATGGAGATAACTTTTAACCTCTTCTGGAAAGTTATCAAAATTAAAATGATTGTCCCCAGCGGCGAGATCTGCCCAAAAATATCTCATGGGTTCTAGCAGGGGGCTAACTTCTTCTAGGGATTTATTGAGGGGAGGGGAGGTTAATAATTTAGTCATAAATTGGGCTGAGCGATCGCCGATCCACTCCCGGGAATCAGCACCCAAGTTAGGAAATTCTGGTAAGGAAGTCACGGGGTGGGAGGTAACGCTTAATTGCGCAGAGGGAGACAACTCGATCAGGCGATAGGGATGGGGATAGGTGACTAAGGAGCCAGTGGTGATTTCCCATAAACCATCTTCCTCGGTAATATGCTGCACATGGAGATGGCCAGTAAAGACGAATTGAACCCCATACTTTTTCAATAATTGTTTGAGGGTAGGGGCGTTGTCTAACATATAACGTCGCCCCATCTCATGGACACTTTGGCCCGGCAAGTGCTCCAATACATTATGGTGTATCATCACAATCATCATTTTGTGTTGATACTCGCCCAATACCTGCTCCAGCCATTGCAGTTGTAGTTGATCCACATAGCCCTGTTGATGGCCATCATTATCAAAATTGTTAGAGTTTAGAGCTATTAGTTGAACCTCATCATTTAAGGGGTGGGTGTAATAAAGTTCCTGCTGGTGGCCTTGATAACCCAAACCTTGGTAATAACGGGGAAAATCCTGCCACGCGATCGAGGTTTCATTCCCGTTTATGACTGGAACATCATGATTACCAGGAATGACATACACCGGAAAAGGTAATTGCTGTAAATAATCACTTAACCAAAGATGGTTGGATGGTTCACCATGTTGAGTTAAATCCCCAGGCATCAGGACAAAATCAATTTGGGCTTGGGTTAATTTCCCAACGATATGTTTAAGGGTTGGAATACTGACTTCCACTTGATGAAAACGTTTCGGATTGTCCCAAATTGTTTCTGGCAAAGCAATGTGAAGATCGCTGATGACGGCAAAACGCATAACAATTATTGGGGATTAACAAAGGTTGAATTTTGTTAAAGGGGTGAGATGAACATTTCAGATCTTAACCTTTTCATCTAACTACTAGGACAAAAAGCTGATAATGTTTTCCCTGCAAGGATTTAGCCTAACAAGCTCAAAAGCTTTATCTAGTAAAGATAAAAACCGATCTTAGCCTTCTGTTTTTATTTTTTTGTCCGGTACTAAGCTTTTCATTAACGTTTGACCGGTCAAAAGTTGGTGAGGGGGCGATCGCTAGGTTGGGATTGAAAGAGATCGCGGGTTTAATTTCGGTCTAGGTTCCTTAACCTAATCTAACAATTAACTTGAACTAAATTTTATATATTCTTAGCTTTGACTAGATAAGCTCCCTTTAAACCTACATGAGGAGTTTATTAAGTTTGTTGATCTTAAAAGCTATTGTTACTTGCCTCCTATTGTTGCTGATCGGCGATTTTCTTTCCACTTTTGTGTACCATGTCCCGGAACATGTCTTTGGCAAATTTCATACCCTAGTTCACCACAGTAAAAATCGTAGCTTCCTTCATTATGCGGTGTTAAATAAAAATCCGTTGGTGTTGCTAGATGGCTTTTTGGGGGCCTTACCTTATTTGATCTTTATTCCTTGGCTTTGGCAACTGTCCCCGTTTGGTACCATGTTGGGGGTGATTTTAGGGGAACTCCATGTGATCTGGCGACATGTTTCTAGTCTGAATTGGCAAACCCCTTCTGCGATCGCCAAAATTTGTCGAGTGTTATGGCTGACGACCCCTGAAATCCATTGGCAACATCACCAAAATGCCATGGTTGCCTATGGAGATATATTCACTTTTTTCGATCAACCAGCCCAAAGATGGCTTAATTTTTTATTAGCTTTTAAAAATAAAATGCGTACCAAATCCTCCCCCACCGTAGATACAAATCAAAGTTAAAGCTCCTTGAAAACTGATATGCCGGTGAGATGGAATTTTTCCATGAGACTCCTGGCATCAATCATTCCATGTCATCGATCTATCTAGGTTTAGGCACTAGCATCAAGTCTAAGGAAACATAGTCTTTTTGAATAATTACGGGAAACAAACAGGGCTGACAATATTACAATAAAGCTGATCGGCGATCGCTGAATCGCTCAAGCTAGACCTAAGGTTTGATCCTTGGCACGGGAGAAGAGGGTCTTAAGGATATTTTCCAGGATCAACCTAGATCTATCAGTTAATCTAGATCTGTACTTTCTATCTTGTTGAAATCAGTTCAGTTATTGCTTATGAATAGTCACGATTTATTAATGCTTGTTACTTTACTTAGTCCTGGAATTCTTCTCTCTGCCTTTGTGATGATTACTTTCGCCAAGGGCGGCTAAATCATGGTTTTGCTTAGTGATTAAGCAAACAAGACAAACAAGTGCAAATCTTTTTGAGGTAGTTTTTCACAATCTAAGAGGCTGTTTATGGCAGTCCTAACTAGGTCATAACATCAAGATCCTTACTAGACTTGGCTTTCAATGTACTCAATTGCCACAAGCTATTTAGGGTTGCTATATAAAGTCAATTGAATTTGCCTTTTGTCCCCTAAATCCCCAAAGTTGGG
>JAAUPO010000314.1 GCA_012033095.1 Synechococcaceae cyanobacterium RL_1_2
TTCCATTGAGAGGAACAGCCACCCCATACTAAATTAAATTGACTATAACATCCAAAACTTAAATCCCCATTAGGTTACCTTCACTCGCAGGAGACCCCGCAATCGCTAAGTTATTTAATTCACGATCCTAATGACTTCAATGAGTTCCTTATCCTACTGGGCGGATTTGGGATTAACTTCTATGGCTACAATACAATGGCAACAGACTGCGATGGGGGTAAATTGTCCTAGGCCCTTTCTTCCTTTTTAAGTTGGTTGTTTGAATTAATGTTTGAATTAATTTCTGAATTAATGGTTGAAGTTGTTTTTTTCAAGTTGGTGATCGCGAGGGTAAAGCCTATCACCACCATAATATTGGATACAGACAGTAAAGATTCTGCCCAACCATGGAGCCAGTCCACGTTAGCTAATTCCAAATGATAGTGCTGCTCCGCGTAGAGCCCCGCCGGAATCGTAACCACAACGAACACCAGTAAAAAATAAAATCCAGCCAGGGCAAGTTTCGGGGTTTGGTGGGACTTGGTTATAAACCACAAAAATCCTAAGTACGGAAATAGGGATAAAGCGAACAAAGTCTCTTTCGATGCTACAGCAGCAATTAGGGAATGGGGTAAGGCCATAGTAGGTACAGATAGGAAAAGATAATCAAATGGCTGTGAAATCGCGTTGAACTGATTCAATGACGTTATATTATTGGAAAATAAGGCGTTGCTGGAATAAAAAATACAAGTTTAAAGTGTAGGCGAAAGTTTTTAAAAAAGCCTATTTAACGAGATTTTTAAAAACGATCCATGTTTAAATTCATCCCTAAATTAATCAATGCCAAAAATGAAGGAGGAAAGTATTATCTGCACAATTGCCAGAACCTCCAACGCTTTATAGCTTAAGATCTTTATAAATGCTAAGGCATGTTGCCCATGGATCAAACCCCTAAACAGGCACTAACCGTAGGGACAACAATGTAAATTTTTATAATAAAGCAACCTAAATGCTAGCAAATTGATTCTAGTTTCCATAGATTTATATTCTAGAGATCTAAAGATAAAAGCCTTTGGGGTACAGGGTTTAGCCTTTGCGCCCTTCGCTAAATTTTATGAACCAAACTGGTAAAAGCAACAATTCCATTGCCCGTCATTGTTATCACACAGTACCTTTGTCCCCTTCACAGAACAAAGATAACAGAGAAAGTAAAGAAGATAAATTTTATTATTTTGCCTACGGTTCTTGTATGTGTCCGGTGGATCTTCAGCGATCGCTAGGGGAGAATATGGTGCCCTACCTGGTGGGGACAGCTATTTTAGAGCACCATCGCTTAGGGTTCTATCGTCGTTCCCCCAAGCGGGATTGTGGGGTGTTAGATGTAGTGGCAGATCCTGGGAAGCACGTCCATGGGGTGTTATATCATTTGCCCTGGCGATTGAGTGAACTGTTAGATTATCGGGAGGAGGTGCCAACTAATGGTTACTGCCGGGCAGAGATCAAAGTTCATTGTGGCGATCGCTCCATTGATAACGTTAGAACCTATATGGTGGTGAATAAACTCCCCCAGGAGTTACCCCCCAACGACTGGTATTTTAATGTGGTGTTGAGGGGAGCCGTTACCTGTGGCTTACCAGAGGAATATTGCTGGTATTTGTTTAACCATATGAGAAGTTTACAATCGTTCCCTAAAACCCATTCTCCCCTACGGCGCAGGGATCACCATGCAGCTTAGATTCGTTGGCTCCGATAGGTTCATCTCCTATTAGTTATAGTTAATCAGGACTTACGCAAAAATTTCGATAATTTCGATTCTGTTCTGGGAACCAGGATGTTTGGGGATGTTTGGGGACAATCGCTCAAGCAAGTCCCTGCAATTTGGCGGATTTAGGGGGCTTGTGGGTAAGTCCTAATTTAATTATTCAATTAAGACCGGGCGATCGCGTAATGGTCTTTCCCTTTACCGAAGGCGAACCGTAGGGAATTTTTGACGGTTGTATTGCCCTGACTCAAAAATAGTAATAGGGTCAAAAAAGTAATAACTCCGGTGATGGTGTACATATCTCGGTAGCCTAGACCAAAGCCGCCAATGATTGGGCCGGCCATGGATACCCCCGTATCATAACCACCAAAACTAATGGAGTAGGCTTGGGCTCGTTCCTGGGGGTAACAACGATCGGATAATAATACGAGGATCATGGGAATGAACAGGCCGGAGGCCATGCCTTGAATTAGGGCACAGATCATTAATCCCTGGGCCGTCTGGCTTTGGCTAATCCCTACCATCGCGATCGTGTATAACACCATGCTGATGGTCGTAAAAAATCCACGGCCGTAGCGATCGGAGGCCTTGCCAGTGGTGAAGCGGGCGATAAAATTCCCGATCGCTGCTACGGAATAAAACACCCCGGCATTGAGGGGGATCTCTTCGGCTCTAATAAACAGAGGCATAAAAGAAGTGATGGCTCCAAAAGCTACCCCTACTCCGGCCATAAGGAAGGTGGGAATTAAAATGCCTGGATCCTTGAACAGTTGGATTAAATTTCGGGGATTAATGGGGGTTGCCCGTTGCTCCTCCGTCTTAGAGAGTTCGTCGGTTTCTGGGAGGGGTAACGCTGTCAAGAAGGACAATAGACCGATCCCTGTTGCCACGAGAAACATGGTTCGGTAGCTGACTAAATTTTCTAAAAATCCCCCGATTGCTGGGCCTAGGGTCATGCCGATGGGAATGACAAGGTTCATATTGCCCAAAATTTCCCCTTTGCGATCGGGGGGACACAGATCCACCACCAGGGAACTATATCCCAGGGTAAAAGCCGCTAAACTTAGGCCATGGAACATTCTCACCATCATTAAGCCCACGGTGGAGGTAAAAACAATGTAACCGAGGGGCGTAATGGTTACCGCGATCGCGCCAATCATTAATCCTAATTTGCGACCTTTTTGATCCAACACGGGCCCCAAATACAGACGGGAAATCAAAGCCCCCACTGAAAAAAAGCCCATCACTAAGCCCACTTCCCGATCGCTGCGGCCCAAATCCTGAACGTAGGGGGAAATCACTGGCAAAAGGGCAGTCAAGCTTAACCAATAACCTAACCCGGAGATAAATAACAGGGTAAACATCCGCCGTTGGGGTGTGGAAAAACTTGATAAAAGTTGCATAGGGGGAATTTTAGTTAAACATTGCTAGAACCTCTATGATAGAAAAATCTCTTAACTTAAGCTGTTAGCTATGGCCCTTGCCCTCCCGTCTTACCAACAACAAGTTGCTGAATTAATCCATCGTTACCGCGATCGCGTGGATTTTTTGGCTATCCGATTAGAAAAATCCGTTGGGACGAATATTGTGCTACGGGGGGATCGCACCGAAACCCTCACCGAAGGCACTTCCCTAGGGGGTCAGGTCAGGGCTTGTCATCGGGGGGGATGGGGTTTTACGAGTTTTAATAATATTGCGGCCTTACCCCAACGGATTGAAGATGCGATCGCGGCGGCCAAATTAATTGGAGAGGAGGAAACGATCCTAGCAGAGGTGGCACCGGTACAGACAGAATGTGTTCTACCGATTACCGGTACCAATCCTCGTTTGGTGTCCATTAAAGCGAAAAAAGAACTTTGCGATCGCTATAATCAAATTCTCCAAGGGGTCAGCGATCGTATTTCCACCACCTCCGTCAGCTATGGTGATCTGACCCAAGAAGTACTCCTCGCAACTTCAGAAGGGACAATGTTGCTCCAAAGTTGGGCTGATCTAGAAATGCGTTTTTCAGCGGTGGCAAGGGATGGCAATACAATCCAAACTGGTCGAGAAACCATCGGTTCCCGCAAAAGCTACGATGATTTATTACATCTAGATCAGCAAGTCCAATCCGCCGCCGATCGCGCCATTAAAGCCCTTACCCTACCCACAGTTAAAGGCAATACCTACCCAGTAGTAATTGATCCCATTTTGACCGGTTTATTTGTCCATGAAGCCTTTGGCCACCTATCCGAAGCAGATATGGCCTACGAAAATCCAGATCTATTAGAAGTGATGAGTTTTGGGCGCAGATTTGGCCCCGACAATTTACAAATTTTTGATGGTGCTGCACCAGAGGGCCATCGGGGAAGTTACTATTACGATGACGAAGGAACCCCCGCCACCACTACCCAATTGATCAAAGATGGGGTCTTAGTGGGCAGGCTCCATTCTAGGGAAACGGCGGGAAAGCTAGGGGAACAGGCCACCGGGAACGCCCGATGCTTAAGTTACCATTATTCCCCCATCGTACGCATGACTAATACTTGGATTGGTCGAGGGGACACCCCGGCTCAGGAGTTTTGACAAGGAGATTAAAAGG
>JAAUPO010000016.1 GCA_012033095.1 Synechococcaceae cyanobacterium RL_1_2
GCAAAAGTGAGATGCTCCCTTAGCCCTGACCCAAAATCCCCCTGCATGAGCTAAAACAGCGGGGTTTGCTTAAAATATTTTCCCAGGTAAGAACAATCCAATTTGGCCATAGTGGCAACGCAAAGATATTGTTATGATTCTTAATATTATTTAAGCTTGACAATGAAATTATGAGTTCTTCCTCCCCCTCCTCCTGGTATGACGCGATCGTGATTGGCTCTGGGATCGGTGGTCTCGTAACCGCCACCCAGTTAGCAGCCAAAGGTGCCAAGGTATTGGTATTGGAAAAATATCTAATTCCGGGGGGAAGTGCTGGTTACTTTGAGCGGGCAGGCTATCGTTTTGATGTGGGAGCCTCCATGATTTTTGGATTTGGGGATAAGGGCACCACCAATCTCCTTACCAGGGCCCTAGCGGCGGTGGATGAACAGATCGAAACCATTCCCGATCCAGTACAGATTCATTACCATTTGCCGGGGGATTTGGAGTTAAAAGTCCATCGCAATTATGAACAATTTTTAGAGGAATTAATTGCCATTTTCCCTGAGGAAGCTAAAGGGATTCGCAGTTTCTATGGTGAGTGTTGGAAGGTGTTTAATTGTCTAAACTCCATGGAATTACTGTCCCTAGAGGAATGGAAATATTTGATGCGGGTATTTTTGCAAAAACCTTTGTCCTGTTTGGGTTTACTGCAATATTTACCCATGAACGTAGGGGACTATGCCCGTAGCTTTATTACCAATCCCCAATTGTTGAAATTTATTGATATGGAATGTTATTGCTGGTCAGTGGTACCGGCCGATCGCACTCCTATGATTAATGCGGGTATGGTGTTTAGCGATCGCCATTATGGTGGGATTAATTATCCGAAGGGAGGAGTGGGGCAAATCGCCGCAAAACTAGCCCATGGTCTGGAAGCCAAAGGAGGGGAAATTCGTTACAAAGCAAGGGTTACCCAAGTTTTAGTGGAAAATAATCAAGCGATCGGGGTGCGTTTAGCCAGTGGGGAAGAGATTAAAGCGAAAAAAGTGATCTCCAATGCCACCCGCTGGGATACCTTTGGTGCTCTATTAAAGGATGAACCCCTACCCTCTCAAGAGCAACAATGGCAAGAAAATTACAAACAATCCCCTAGCTTTTTAAGCTTACACTTAGGGGTTAAGGCCGAAGCCCTACCCGCTGGAACGGAATGCCACCATATTTTGTTAGAACAATGGCAAAAGATGGAGGAGGAGCAAGGTACCATTTTTGTTTCAATTCCCACCCTCTTAGATCCTACCCTAGCTCCGGAAGGCCATCACATTATCCATACCTTTACCCCCAGTTGGATCAAGGCTTGGGAGGGGTTGAGCCGTCAAGAATATGAAGCGAAAAAAGAAGAAGATGCTGCAAAAATCATTGAACGGTTAGAAGCTATTTTCCCTAATTTGAGTGCCCACATTGATTACCAAGAAGTGGGCACCCCCAAAACCCATCGTCGTTTCCTTGGCCGCATTGATGGTACCTACGGCCCAATTCCCCGCCGTCGATTGGCGGGGCTAGTGAGAATGCCCTTTAACCGAACTAAAGTAAAAAATCTATATTGTGTGGGGGATAGCACCTTTCCTGGTCAGGGCCTGAATGCGGTGGCTTTTTCTGGGTTTGCCTGTGGCCATAAAGTCGGAGCAGATTTGGGACTTTAGATCTTAAGCTGGGTTGGGTTGAGGGCTAATGGATAAAGCCCTCCTGCCCCCAATTTTGGGGGAGAAATTCCTGAAAAATCATTAACAGTTCACCCAATTTGGGGGAGTTAGGGGGAAAATGCAAATTCAATTTACTTTATAAGCAGCCTCTGAGGGCGATAAATCTTAATTAGTCTTTAATTACTATTGGCTAGGTGTAGCGATCGCCAGATGAATCCTAGGAAATTGGTAATCCTATACAAGTAAGGATCATGACGTTTGAACTGCTTGACAAGCAATTACCCTAGTTCTAACTATCCTTACAGCTTTAGCACTACCAGGAAATTATCGGGATTATCTAAATTAAGACCTACCATCAAATCCCATAAATTCGATGTTTCCCTACGGTGTGGGACTCCTAAGCTCAACGACGGATTGTCCTCGATCTAACTACACAAGTTTTATGAATTTAGTAAATCTCAAGGTTTAAGTAATGGCGAATCCAAGGGTAGATTGTTTGATAGTAGGTGGTGGCTTAACGGGTTTAATTGCCGCCACTGTACTAACCGAGGCCGGATTAACGGTCACGATCGCGGATAAAGGTCGGGGCATTGGGGGGCGGTTGGCAACCCGTCGTCTTAACCATCCGAGGGGGGGGCAGGGGATTTTTGACTATGGAGCGCAATATTTTCGAGCAACGGAGCCCCAGTTTCAACGGTGGGTTAGGGATTGGCTTCAGGCTGGCATTGTCACTAATTGGCCAGCTCTAGAACAACAAAAACAAAGCGATCGCCCCATCTATCGAGGGATAGAGAGTAATCGCCACCTTGCTAAACACCTAGCCCAATCCTTAACCGTACACACCAATACCCGCATTGAACAATTATCCTGGCAGGGGGATCACTGGACAATAACTAGCCCCACGGGGGAACTCTTCACCGCCCATAAATTATTGCTAACCGCTCCAGTACCCCAAAGCTTAGAGTTACTGAGAAATTCGGCGATCGTCCCGACGGATTTAGAGGGGTTAGAACGGGTAAGTTATTACCGATGCTTAGCCTTGTTAGTGTTACTCCAGACCCCTGCCACCATCTCCCTGTCTGGTTCCCTGGGATTGGAGGACAGCCCGATCGCGTGGATAAGTGCAAATGATCAAAAAGGCATTTCCCCCGATTGGCCTGCCGTGACGATCCACGCTAGTTCGGATTTCACTGACCAATATTGGAACGATCGCGAAACTGGGGCCCAACAATTACTACAACTAGCCCACACCTATAATTTTTTTCCATCCTCCGCGATCGTCGATCATCAAATCCATGGTTGGGGTTATAGTTTACCCAAAGTCACCTATGGCCAACCTTTTTACCAGGAGCAATCAACCGCTTCTGGCCCCTTATGGTTAGCCGGAGATGGATTTAGTTCACCTCAAGCTAGCTGTCCGGTGGAGGGAGCTTTTTTATCCGGTTTAGCGGTAGCCACAGCGATACTACAAGCTTAAAATTTGGGCCATAGATTAAGCAAACATCTCTCTGCCTTTGGGTTCAGGGAGGGCCGCCGAGGGCTTGGGGTGTCGATCCATTCTTGGATGATAACTTCAGCATGGTGGAGAGCTTCTTGGTCGGTTTGTCCATCAACAATACAGCTATCAGCTATCTCCGGTATTTTAGTAATCTATTGCCGCGATCGCTCGTTGGTACTGCCCTAAGGATCGAAACCCATTACCTAAATTTCAATTGTCTAAGGACATAGCTTGACCACCGCGATCGCCCATCTCTACCAATAGACGATCTCCGTTAACCCCAGGAACGATGGATCTCCGTTCAGAGTTAAAGATGATTGCTAGTGTTAAAACACTTCGGCAGAGATTTATAGCCTTTTGGGATAATGATGGGAAACAAATACAGCTAAAGTCATTCTACAGTAAGGGATAAAAGTCCCATACTAAATCAAATTCACTATAACTGCTGCTGATGGGAACCATGATGTTTAACAAAATCAGGACTTACGCAAAATTTCAATTCTGTCCTGGGAACCATGATGTTTAGGGATGTTTGGGGTCAATCGTTCAAGCAAGCCCCCCCAACTTTGGGGGATTTAGGGGGCTTGTGCGTAAGTCCTAAAAATATTTCGAGATATTTCGAGATATTTCGGAGCAAATCCACCATTCCCAGGGAATTTAAGGGGCTTGGAGCCAAGGCACATTTAAGCAAAAAGACCTTTAATTAAAACAGATAATAATTAAAACAGACAAATAAAAGTTACAATTTGTAACATGTCTATGGGATGATGAACCATAGATATGTTACAAATTACGCAACAAAAAGATCTAATATCATTCAAAAAAACAGGAATTTAACAAAATATGCCATTTACCATTGACTCCGCTAGGAATATTTTTCCCAATACCCTAGCCGCTGATGCGGTTCCAGCCACCACCGCACGATTCCAACAACTTGGTGCCGAAGATCAACTAGCCCTAATTTGGTTCGCCTACCTAGAAATGGGTAAATCCATTACGATCGCTGCCCTAGGAGCAGCCAGAATGCAGTTTGCTGAGCGTACCATTCAAGAAATCCTTGCCATGACCCCCCTACAACAAAGTCAGGCCATGTGTGATTTAGCCAACCGGGCCGATACCCCCATTGGACGTACCTACGCCACTTGGACCGCGAACGTTAAACTCGGCTTCTGGTATGCCCTAGGGGAATACATGAATGAAGGAAAAATTGCCCCCATTCCCGAAGGATATCAACTTTCCGCCAATGCCAATGCCGTACTTAATACCATCATTGGTTTAGAATCTGGTCAACAAATTACCGTTCTTCGCAATACCGTTGTGGATATGGGTTACGATGCCAGTAAGATCGATAACTTCCAAAGAATTAGTGAACCCGTGGTTGCCCCTAGCGATATTGCCAGCCGTACCAATGTTCAAATTCAAAACATTGATAATCCGACTATCCTCAACTACATGGATAATCTGAACGCCAATGACTTTGATTCCTTAATTGAGCTATTTACCCCCGATGGCGCACTACAGCCCCCCTTCAGCCGTCCCATCGTCGGCAAAGAGAAAGTTTTAAAATTTTCCGGGAAGAATGTCAAAATCTTAAGTTAATTCCTGAACGGGGCGTTACTGAACCCGCCGACGATGGTTTTACCCAGATTAAAGTTACTGGAAAATGTCAAACCCCTTGGTTTGGTGGTAATGTGGGCATGAATATTGCTTGGAGATTCCTCCTTAATCCCCAAGGTAAAATCTTCTTTGTCGGCATTGATCTACTCGCCTCTCCGAAGGAGCTATTAAACCTAGTTCGTTAGTTGAGGTTCCTAGGAGCTTTAATAGCTAAATTATTAACCATCAATAATAGCTAAGCATCTTTTTAACAACATACTAAGGTTGACGCTCTATTTTATTTTCCAGGGCGTTTTTTATTGAATTAAAACATATTGTTCTATGGAATTAAACGCGGAATCAAATCCTTCACCATCATCTAACCCAGCACAAAACATCGCTCGTAACGCTTTAACTAAAGCCTACACCAGGGAAACGGAAGCTCTAATCGCTGAGATCCGTCAAAAAGCAGGTCAAATCTATGACATTAATGATATTTGGTCTTTACACGACTATTTAAGTACGAAAAGATACGATATCGATGGCAAGTACGACGATCGCGATTCTGGTTCAGTGTTTGTGCTGGCCCAGTTAATCCAAGAAGGATGGTTACAGCCGGAAGATCTGTCCGGTTTAACCCCCGATACCAGAGCCAAGATCGCGGCCTTGGCAAGGATGAAATGATCCTCGATCGCGACATTACCGACTCAAAAGTCTAATGGTGACGACTACGATTTTGGGATTGTGGTGCATAGATCTATGTTTGTTATTGGGTTGTGACCTAAAAACCACCCATCCCCTAGAAATCCTGCTAGGTATTCTCTGGCAGACTTTTTTAGATACGGGGTTATTTATTACGGCCCACGAAGCAATGCACGGATTAGTGTGCCCCCACAATCCCCAACTCAACCGTAGATTGGGGGTATTAGCCATTACTTTGTACGGACTTTTTCCCTACGATCAGTTGTTAATTAAACATCGCCTGCACCACCGCTACCCCGCCAGTGATCATGATCCTGATTTTCATAATGGAGTAGAGAGCAATGAGGTTGCTTGGTATCTCCATTTTTTGCAAGGATATTGGAATTGGCGACAGTTTAGTAGTTTACTTGCCATTGTCATAGGGCTGGGTTTTATCTTCCATCTCGCTCCAGCCAATCTAGGTTTATTTTGGGCTTTACCTTTGGGGTTAAGTTCTTTGCAGTTGTTCCATTTCGGGACTTTTCTGCCCCATCGCCAACCCCTGGGAGGATATGATAATTTTGCTCGGGCAAGCAGTACTAAATTATCAACTTTTTTGTCCTTTATCACCTGTTATCATTTCGGTTACCACCGAGAACACCACGAGCATCCAGAGGTTCCCTGGTGGCGTTTACCCGCAGTTTATGCCCAATCTGGCCATGACCAGCCCAAGAATTAATTTTGAGTTGATTTTATTGAACCTCGATGGGGGATTCCCAATCTATAGTTGATTTCATGAT
Organism: Synechococcaceae cyanobacterium RL_1_2; assembly: GCA_012033095.1. Taxonomy (GTDB): domain Bacteria; phylum Cyanobacteriota; class Cyanobacteriia; order Cyanobacteriales; family JAAUPO01; genus JAAUPO01. The sequence continues at coordinate 6,258 of JAAUPO010000016.1, forward strand.
TATAGACAACAAACTAAATCATTTTAGTAGGGCAAACGCATACTAATTTCACTCAACGAAAGAATAATAGTTTCAGCGATTTTTTTTAATTTTTATTCTCAATCTAACTACAGGACAAAAACCTTAAACCCTTACGACACCATCACTTTAACGAAATTGGTTGTAGTTCTTACAAGGTAAAGCTCTCAGGCCTATTTAAAAAATTTTTGGCGCAACTTTTGTCCTAGTAGTTAGATTCTCAATATAAAGCTTGTTTAACTTTGCTTATTGCAAAAAAGGGGAGTATGCATTTTCCCTGGGATTGCTATAGCTGTCGAGGTCAATAATCGTGATGGGGGATTATTATCGACCTCGGCAGGATCAGGTTGGGTCGCTGTAGGCCTATCTTCACTCCCTAGTTAAGGCCTATCCCATGGATGATGTCCCTAAACTGGGGAAGGAAAAGCGATCGCCAGGAAGTATAATTAAATTCTCACTTAATAATTATGGATTGAGGTTTTAGTGGGGAACAGCCACTAAAGGAAACGGGGAAAGCTTGGTGCAAGCCCAACACTGTCCCGCAGCTGTAAAGGAATAGAAAAGATAGAAATTCTATCCCTATTCCCTAGTCAGAATGCCCGCCTATATCGGTAATTAGGGTTTAAGTGTTTAGTTTGATTCGGTTTTATTCAGTCTCTGCGAGGTACAGAAATTGTTGTCATTGTTAAATAAAAATTCAAATAAATATCCAAATAAATATAATAAGTATCTAGATATTTATCTAAACAAATATCGTTCGATCGCCACCATTATTACCGTCGCGATCGCAGCGATCGGTTTATGGCTTGCCATGAGTACATCGGCTTTAGCCCACCATCCCCTGGGAGGAAAAACCCCATCTAACTTTTATGAAGGGTTAATGTCTGGATTTGGCCACCCAATTTTGGGGTTAGATCATTTGGTCTTTATTGTGGGTTGTGGCCTGTTAGGAGCGGGCATGGTTCGGGGTTTATGGTTAGCCCCCAGTTTTGTAATGGGTACATTGCTTGGAGTGGGGGTACACTTGGCCGCCCTGAATTTACCAGCAACAGAAATAGTAATTGCCTCTTCTGTAGTGCTCTTCGGTGCTGCCATGGCTTGGGGTGGTTGGCAAAGAAGGGATAACCCACTTATTTCTGATATCGTCATTATTTGCTTAGGGGGCGTTGCGGGAATTTTCCATGGTTACGCCTATGGGGAATCGATTATTGGGGCAGAAATGGGGCCTTTGTTTGCCTACCTAGGGGGGTTAACCTTAATCCAATTGGCGATCGCGACAGGATTATGGTGGTCTTTCCGTCAGCTTAAACAAAAATTCCAGTCCCAATACTGGTTTGTTTTAAGGTTCATGGGAGCCGCCATGGGAGCCATTGGCATGGTTTTCCTAATTGCCTAAACTTGATTAAGGCCCATCTCAATTATGTAAATTGCCTACTTTGCTAACGACAAAATAGGGGTTTCAACTCCTAAGATGAGTGTTTCTGCAAAAGTGAGATGCTCCCCTTGATTAGGACTTGATTAAGCTTAAATGCATATTCAGGGATCGAGCTATGGTCAACCCAAATCGTAAAATTATAGCTACAGATCAAGCTCTTATTGTTGCGGTGAATCTGTTCCCCCTTGCGAAGAGAGTTAGGAAGATATTTATATTACATAGGCTTTTGGAATAATTATGGGAAACAAATAGAGCTGAAATCAGCCTATGGCCAGGAGAAAAAAATCCTATACTAAATCCAATTAACTATATCTAGCTTAACTTGATTGATTTGCTCTCACCATCCCCTAGGGGTGAAGTGTGTGATGATTCTAGCCCTAATAAGCCTTAATATAGCTGTGGTTATGCTAAGGCTACACCATAAGGCGTTGTGCCCTTATTAGGCGTGTCTTAACTTCTCTGGCTGCAGCTATAGTTAGAATTAATCCAATCATGGGTCTGATAATGGGTCTGAACTGCCTTTAATCTGGTGGGTTAGCCAATAGGTCATCATGGAGCCTTTGCCTTTAACTTCAATGATGCCCCTGGCTTCTAGCTCAAAGCGATCGCTTAGATACCCATAGGCTGATTGGGTGACTTGAATTTTGCCGGGTAAACCGTGGGACTCCATTCTCGAAGCCACATTGACCGCATCCCCCCACAGATCGTAACTAAATTTTTTGATCCCAATCACCCCCGCCACCACTGGCCCCGTATGGATACCGATGCGCAGTTGAAAGGTCTGATCCTGGCCCCGTTGAAATTTACTGATTTCCCGTTGCATATCTAGGGCCATATGGGCGATCGCGTTGGCATGATCGGGTTTTGGATTGGGTAAGCCCCCCACCACCATGTAGGCATCCCCAATGGTTTTAATTTTTTCAAGGCCATGTTTATCCGCGAGGTGGTCGAAACTGGAAAAAATTTGATTGAGCAGATCTACTAATGCTTTGGGGGAAGTTTGGGCCGATATTTCTGTAAAGTTCACTAGATCCGCAAATAAAATAGTGACTTCATCAAAACGATCGGCAATCTGGGTTTCTTCACTTTTTAAGCGATCGGCAATGGATTGGGGCAAAATATTTAACAGTAACCGCTCCGATTTTTCCTGCTCAACCCGGAGGGAAGCTTCCACCTGTTTCCGTTGGGTAATCTCATCTACCGTACCTTCGTAGTACAGGATCTGACCATGGTTATCGTAAACGGTACGCACATTTTCAGAAATCCAAATCACAGTGCCATCCTTGCACCGCACTTGGCTTTCACAGTGGGAGAGGCTGCCTGCTTGGTGCAACACCTCTAATATTTCCTGGCGACGATCGCGATGACGTACAATTGGGTATTAATATCCGTTAACGCATTAATCAATTCCCCCTCCGACTGATAGCCATACATGGCCACTAGGGCCGGATTAGCACTAATAATGGCTCCGTCATAGCTAGCTTGAAAAATTCCTTCAGCGGTGTTTTCAAAAATAGTGCGATACTTTTCCTCTGCTTTTTGAATAGCATTAACCATCCGTCGCCGTTCCGTAATATTTCTTGCCACCCAAATCACCGAACGGTTGGGCATCGGGGAGACACTAGCCGCAAACCAAATTTCATCACTGCCATGATCTACCGGTACGCTATACTCCACCGAAACGGTACGTTGGGTGCGCAGTACTTCCTGAATTTTTTCAACGAATAGATCCGCCTGTTCCTTCGGTAAGACATCATGCACCCGCTTACTCAAGCGATCGGCTGGGGGATTATATAACACCTCAGAATTGGTATTGACAATTTTGACGTAACGTCCTTCGGCATCAAACACCGTAATTACATCCGTCATTGCCTCAAATAACACCCTCAACTCAGCTTCTGAGTTACGCAGGGCATCCTCAATGCGCTCTCGTACTTTAATTTCCTTTTGCAACTGTTCATTGGCCTGGCTTAATTCAGCGGTGCGTCGTTCCACCCTGAGCTCCAGTTCCTCGTTCATGCGCTGGAGACTTTCTTTGGCTTCCCGTTGCTCGGTGATATCTTCAATAATGCCATCAAAGGAAATTACTTGGCCTTGATTATTTCTTAAGCCATGGGCACTAATCAAAATCCAAATGGCTTTGCCGTTCTTTTGTAAAACCTGCGCTTCAAATCGTTCTACCCGATGGTGGGTGATGAGTAAATCAAGGAATTGTTGTTTAACTTCTGGATCGGCATAAATTTGATGTTCGTTGTGGTTAAAGTCGTGGATCAGTTCTTCTGGGCTGCCATAACCAAAAATCTTGGCCATACCAGGATTGGCGGTTAGAAATTTTCCGTGAATGGTGGCTTGAAAAATACCTTCCACCGCATTTTCAAAAATATTTTTATATTTGGCCTCCGCCTGTTTGCGATCGCTGATATCAATGCCCACAATAAACGCAGATTTACTTTGGTTATATTTTTGGGCAACTAATAAGAAGGTATAGACGCGATCGTTGGTAAAACTTGAAATTTCCTCAAAGGCCTCCTGGTGGGGACTAACAAAAAACTTCTCCACAAAATCCTGAAACTCCAGACTAGAGTTTAAAAACCCAATGTGGCGGCCCACAAAATCCTGGGGAGTCAAATCAAATTTATGGGCCAAATGTCGATTGACCCCTAAATAATGCAGATCGGCACTAATCCACGACACCATGCCCGGTACCGCTTCTAATACGGCCTCTAATTGATCATTGGCCCGTCTTAATTTCGTTTCCGCCTGTTTGCGTTCCGTATTATCAATGCCCACTACAAAGGTAGATTCCCCTTGGCCAAACTTATGGGCCACAAGGATGTAGTTACGAATTTTGCCATCGATATGGGCAAAAATTTCTGTGCTGTCATCCTTGAGGTCTCTCTGAAAAAAATTTTCAATAAAATTTCTAAATTCTGAACCGGTTCTTAAAAAACCAATATCCTTACCTAAAAAGTCCTCAGGGGGCAGCCCAAACATTTCCGCTAAATGTTTATTGACCCCCAAATAGGTCAAATCATGGTTAATCCAAGAAACAATTCCTGGTACTGCATTGAGCAGGGTAATTAACTGGGCTTTCGCTTGATCTAAATTATTTTCTGCTTGTTTGCGTTCTACAATTTCGCTGATTAATTCGTCATTGGCGGCCTGGAGGGCTTGGGTTCGTTCGGCAATTAAGGCATTCAGGTCAAACCCATCCCCGTCACTAACTTGACCTGTTTTAGCTGGGCGACTTCTTGCCGTAGGGCCTGTAGTTCCGCAATGAGAGCTTCTTTAGTTTTGTCGTTGTCGGTAATGACCTGGTTATTCATGCACTCCGTTTAATTCAGTTAGTCCAGTTAATCTAAGAACGTGTTTGAAAAGGATCAAATGTTGTTGAATCGCCCCCTAAATCCCCAAAATTGGGGGACTTCATTGGTTAAATCTAGGTGATTTTCCAAAAAATAGGGGGCAAGGGGGGCTTTTTAAACATCCTCTAAGGTTAAATTAACGCTTCATCAAAAAAAAATTAGGCTAAGTAGCTAAGTAGCTAAGTAGCTAAATATAGGCTAAATAGTTTAAATACCTATAGATCATTATTCTTCTAGGAATATGGAGTAATCCAGGGCATTTTTTATGATTTGCAGAAAATTTTCAAGTTTAACTTAAGTTAAAACCTATGATGAAACTGCCACGGTGATAACCAACGACCATTGGTTTATTTGTTCGGGGGTAAAGCATTGATGATGGCTTCAGCTTCGGGGCCCCAGGTAAGCACCCTTTGGGCAAAGGGAATTTCAATCCCTTCGCGATCGAAGGCTTCTTTAATGAGCTTTCTTACTAAACGGGATACCACTAAATGTTGACCTGGTTTGACTTTGGTGGAAGTCCGGATCACTAAATCCGATTCGCCAAAATCATTTAGGCCACTGACTGTAGTGGGTTCAAGTACCTCCTCACTCAATGCCATTACCTTTTGCCCTACTTCCTGAATAACGGTATAAACATGGTCTAGATTAGAGTGATAGGCTACCCCCACTAGCACCACTGCGTACACGTATTCCTTCGAATAATTAACGATCTTGCCCACATCGCCGTTACGGACTATAAATTGTTTCCCACTAGGATGACGGATGCGGGTTACCCTCAGATCAATTTCCTCTACTACCCCTTCTGCGGTGTCGGTTTCGATAAAATCCCCCACTAGGTAGTAGTTATTAAGTAGAATGGCAAAACCGTTGAGGAGGTCATTGACTAGATTTTGGGCCCCTAAACCCACCGCTAAACCGACAATGCCAGCTCCGGCTAAGATCGGGGTGGGATCAATGTTGACAGTAAATAATACGCTTACCCCCGCCCCAAAATACATCAGGTATCGGGCCATGTTTTCGACGATCGGGATAAACGTGAGCCGTTTATTTCGTTCTATGTCCGTTAGATCGTGATCCTTGAGGAGTAAGGTTTCAATCACAATGTTCATTACCTCAATCAGGAGGGCGGTGAGCATCACGATCGCGATCATTTTTAAGATGGCAACGGCAAGACTATAGATCGGAATTGTTTGAAGAAATGGTAGCTGAACCAGTACTAAACTCCAGGTGGATAGATAAATAACTAGCTTCAGGCATTGTTTGTAGAGGGGTAGTAGGTTTTGGAAACGGAGGGAATAAATTAATAGTTGGTGGCGATCGCCGTATTGTTGAACCCCACGATTTAACATCTCCAAGCAAATGCTGGATAGTTTCACTAGTAAATTACCAAGGGCCAATAAAATATAGATGTGTAAAAACCCGTATATCTTATTGATTAACGATTCTGGCAAAAATAGAAACTTTCCCCCTAACCCAATTAAAAAAATGGTGGTGGTGGTATAAATAAAATTATTGACGGTTTTAAAGATCTTATTGATGTCCCGCGCTTTAATGGAAACATTGGGGTTAGTGTTGAGCTGATCCCTGGTTTCGTTGAGCGATCGCTTAATCACATTGAGTAAAATCACCGCCAAGATAACGCTCAGTAAGGTTTTTAATAAACCCCCAGCCAGATTGACCCAAAAATCTTGGGGCACTTGCAACAACAGATTGGCAGTATAAATGCGAATATTTTCACCTTGGGATAACAAGAAGCCGTTGAAACCTAGCACCGTAAGATAACCAAGGATGCTAAGAATTTTGACTAGGGTCTGAAGATTGCGGATAAAGATCCCTAGGTGCTTCTCTCCCCACCATAGCCATTTGAGGCTGCAAGCATAATTATGGCCTTTTTCAATAAATTCCTTGAGGGTGTAGAAACAACAAAAAACTAACGCTAACTCTAGGATTACAACCCCCGGCATTACTGATAATGTCTAGATATCTATTCATAGTTTGATCTGTTCGTTTCCGTCCGTCCCATCTTAACCAAAAAGACTAATCCTTTAAATTGGGACGAGGTGGGCGACGATCGCGATCGTTATAGGACTAATCCCATGGGGAAAAAGTTTGCAAAATATTCATGTTTACCCTAATATTGATAATTGTCTGAATTTTACGGGGCGTAGCGCAGCTTGGTAGCGCACCACTTTGGGGTAGTGGGGGTCGTGGGTTCAAATCCCGCCGCTCCGATCAGACAAAAAAGCCTTATCTTTAAGCAGTTTTAGCTTTTGGGTAGGGCTTTTTTAATGCGATCGCAGTGTTTAGAC
>JAAUPO010000315.1 GCA_012033095.1 Synechococcaceae cyanobacterium RL_1_2
TTAAAGGAAAAAGAAATTACTACCCTCTTTACCTCGGAGTATAGTAAGGAGTCCCCAGATGGGGATGTCCAGTTTCTCTGTGATGGCATTATCACGATCGCGTTTAAAGCAGAACGAACGATAGAGGTCAGTAAGTTCCGTGGGTCAAATTTTCATAAAGGAGTCCATGCGGTTAATTTGACCGATCGGGGTATGGAAATCTTTCCAAAATTAATTCCCCGTAATAATGACGAAGAGCTCCACGCTTCAAATCTAAAACCGATGTCTTCCGGAGTCCCTGAGATTGATATGTTGCTAGAGGGAGGTATTGAACCAACTACCGTTAGCGTCATTACCGGGCCCAGTGGAGTCGGAAAAACCACCTTAGGTATGCAATTCATCAAGGAAGCAGCGGGGCGGGGCGATCGTTCCGTGGTCTATGTTTTTGAAGAAGCGTTATCCACCTTGTTACGACGTTGTGAATCGGTGAACATTCCCGTGATGGCCATGATCGATCGAGGGACATTGAAGATCATTAAAATGGAGCCCCTAGCCACCACTGCGGAAGAATTTGCCAATCGCGTAAGGGATGACATCGAAACCAATGGCACTAAAATCGTGATGCTTGATAGCATTTCTGGTTATCGACTTTGTTTTAAGGAAGGGGACTTAGTACGCAACATGCATAATTTGGCCCAATATCTGAGAAGCATGAAAGTCACCACCATTATTACTAACGAAATTGAAACCATTACCGGCGATTTTAAGGCTACGGAATCAGGGATTTCCTATCTTGCAGATAACTTGCTCTTCCTTCGTTATTTGGAAATTCAAGGCACTATCAGTAAAGCGATCGGGGTACTCAAAAAACGTTTAAGCGGTTTTGAAAACACCATGAGGGAATTTTCGATTACCCGTTATGGCATCCGTGTTGGAGAACCATTAACTAACTTACGGCGTATTTTAAGTGGAACACCAGAGTTTTTTGATGATCACAGAAATAAATAAAATTACAAGTAAATTCATTGTTTAGAGTTATTCAAACTAAATTTAAACTAAAATTAAAATAAATAACTATTTAACCCTTTACAATGAAGCTAACAGATTTGATTCTATAGATAATTATTTTTTGTTGAATTTATGTTGGAATTTAATGGGAAAGTTTATCTCAACTAGATAATTTATTTTTTATTTGCCATCATCAAATATAGCCATCTCCACCATAATTGTTAACTTTAACCATCGTTAAAAAATCTTTACGGGATCAGGGTTTGTTTTTCTTTGACGATCTGCACTGGTTAGGGATAAGCAAATAAATAATAATTAATTATTATTATTATTATTTAAATTTTGACTATGTTGTGATCGGGCTTTATTACATTGCTATCAATAGCTATTAATGTTTCATGCTTTTCCATATTTTGAGCTAATGGTAAACAGTAAATCAATAAAAAATTGCATTCTCAAGACAAAGATCTAAATTTTTTTTTGAGTCTAAATTCATCAACATATAGTATTAAATCAACTTTAGACCAATCAATAATCAATAATCCTAGATCTTAATCATGCTGTCTAATCATAAAATAAAATTACTGTTATTGATTACCGATGAAAATAATAGCCGTTTACTGTTAGATTTTTTAAACAACTATTATCTACTGGAAATTCATCGAGATTTTGGATCTGTCAGCAATTCCTTCGATCTTTGTATTATTGATCAAGTTTGTGTAAGTACTTTTTGGCGAGAGTTAATAGCTATTAAGCATCGAGAAGATAGTATTTTTTCTCCCATTTTATTGCTAACCACTAATAGGCAACTTACCCTAAGTAATTATAATTTATGGCGGGTTATTGACGATATTATTAATATTCCGATCGAGAAAGGAGAATTATTAGCTCGCCTTGCAATTTTAATCCGCTCAAGGATTCTTTCCATACAAATTAAAGAAGCTAACGAACAATTGAAAGATCGAAAACAAAAGTTAAGTGAATTAAACCATTTTAAAACCAGGTTTTTGTCCACTACTAACCATGATTTGATGAATCACTTATCTGGAATTATTGGCGCGGTGGAATGTTTACAATTAGACGACAATAGTAGTTGTGGAGAAGAGGAGAGAGAATTAATTGACTTAATTTCCTTATCCGCAACTAGTATGCAAAAGCTATTGGATGAATTGCTTGTTATTGGCAGGGCGGAGGAAGGTCGTTTAGAGTTTCATCCCCATCCCATGGATTTACAGAAATTTTGTACTAACTTAATTCCTCAGTTAAGGTTAACCCTTCGTTCGCAACAAAGATTAAACTTTTCTATCATTGGACAACCCATCGGCAAAGTAAGTTTTGATCAAAAACTACTTACTTCTTTATTAACCAATTTAATTTCCAATGGTATTAAATACTCTCCCTTGGGAACGGAAATTTTGGTGGAATTGCAATACGAACCTAATCAGGTTGTGTTTAGGATCAAAGATGAAGGTATTGGCATTCCAGTGGAAAACAACAACGATTGTTTGAGGCGTTTTATCGGGGGGATAATGTGGGGGAAATTAAAGGAAGTGGTCTGGGCCTATCCATCGTCAAACAAGCGGTGGATCTTCACCATGGGAATATTTTGGTGGAAAGCTCCGATACCCAAGGAACCATTTTTACCATCACATTGCCGATCGCTTAAATTTGCTTTGCTAAAATCCAGCGATCGCGATGCATGGATAGACACTTGAATCTGACTTACACAAAAGCCCCCTAAATCCCCCACATTGGTGGGACTTGCTTGAATGATTCTCCCCAAATATCCTAGTTCCCAGGACAGAATCGAAATTTTGCATAAGTCCTGTTGAAGAAAAAGCAAAGAGGAACCGCAGGCCATGCCCCCATCAACTAAATTTCAAATTTAAGTCAAGGTTAGGTTCAAAGTTAAGATTTATCCCCAGAAGGAGAGAGTAATCGCTCCTGCAACAACTTGAGCTAGTGGAATTAATCCTTAAGCAGTTAAGAAATCAGTTCATAAGCAATGGCCAGAAATTTTAAGGATGTAACCCTAGGAATCTTCAGCAGTTAGGCCAATAGTGGGAGAGTATTCTGTTAAAATCTTTATGCCCAAAAACCATGGTGAACGTCCATCGTCTCCCCTTCATGAACTCAGCTAAATTTAACAGTATCTTTCCCGATCGCTCTCCTGTTATTGGTGTCGTACATTTGTTGCCGTTACCTACTTCCCCCCGTTGGGGTGGTAGCCTCAAAGAGGTCATTGATCGGGCAGAACAAGAAGCTACGGCCTTAGCCGCTGGTGGAGTCGATGGAATTATTGTTGAAAATTTTTTTGATGCCCCATTCCCCAAAGATCGGGTAGATCCGGCGGTCATTAGTGCCATGACCATCATTATCGATCGCTTACTGAACCTAGTGACGATCCCCATTGGCATTAATGTGCTTCGTAACGATGGTTTTAGTGGCCTCGCGATCGCGGCGGCGACCCAAGCCCACTTTATTCGGGTCAATATTTTGACAGGGGTAATGGCAACGGATCAAGGTTTAATTGAAGGCCAAGCCCATGATCTGTTGCGATATCGTCGTCATTTGGATCTGGAACATCTTCCGATTTTGGCTGATGTGCAAGTGAAACATGCCGTACCTGTGGGTAAAACCGATTTAGAAACCGCAGTCCATGACACCGTACATCGAGGTTTAGCGGATGGAGTGATTATTTCCGGGTTAGCCACCGGAAAACCCCCTAGCCTAGAAGATCTTAAAATAGCTAAGGAAGCCGTAGGAAAAGATGCCATTCCGGTGTTAGTCGGTAGTGGTGCAGATTGGGACAATGTACACCAACTCATGAACATCGCTGATGGCGTAATTGTTGCTAGTTCCCTTAAACGCCAAGGGGAGATCACTGCCCCCATTGACCCCACCCGAGTTTCTCAATTTGTGGAAATGGCTAAAAGCTAAGGGTGAGAGTGAGAGTTAGTTTTTACCCTAGCTTTTATAGCTATAGTTATAAATATCAGGACAGTTCTAAGGGTTAAATAACTTCTGTAGTGAGGTTTTAACCATGATTAATCCGTCGCGATCGGATTGTACCGGATCTCAATAATATCAAGAACATTACTTCCCCCTTTTTTAGGGAAATTGAGGGGGATATTTGTCTATCAACTGTATGACAATTGCTATATACCAATTTCCTTAAAAGGGGACAACAGGCATCAAAACCTTGTATAACAACAACTGTCGTATTTGATTTGTGTTGAGAATGAAGATGGGATATTGTCCTCACAATTATTTTGACTAACGAAAAATAAGCCTTTCCAAAGATTTTGCCATTTGATAC
>JAAUPO010000316.1 GCA_012033095.1 Synechococcaceae cyanobacterium RL_1_2
AGCACCTAAAGTTTTATGGATAGAGCTTACCCACAAGCCCCCCAAATCCCCCAATGTTAGGGACTTGCTTGAACGATTGTCCCTAAACATCCCCAAACATCATGGTTCCCAGGACAGAATTGAAATTTTTGCGTAAGTCTTGATGGAATTACACTAGGGGATCCCATCATTTAAACCAAACAATTAGTTTGGATCAGGGCTGCAGCTTGGATGCTGCAGTTGCTGAACCTGGCCCATGTTCAAAGGTTTCAAGCTAATTGATGATATGCCCCCTAGATTAGGCTGATGGTGTGGAGCTTTATAAATTAGCTTCAATCCTTCTCATGGCTTCTTCCACGTTAGCTCGGCTATTAAAAGCAGAGATTCGAAAATAACCTTCCCCAGCAGCCCCAAACCCAGAACCGGGAGTTCCGACCACATTGGTTTTGTTGAGTAGTTCGTCAAAAAATTCCCAGCTAGTAAGGTTATTAGGGGTTTTGACCCAGACGTAGGGGGCATTAATTCCGCCATAAACACTCAAACCGGCTTTGGTTAAGCGATCGCAGATAATTTTGGCATTTTCTAGGTAAAAATCAATGAGGGCTTTGGTTTGGGCTTGGCCTTCAGGGGAATAGACGGCTTCGGCTCCCCGTTGCACAATGTAGGAAACCCCATTAAATTTGGTGCAATGGCGACGATTCCAAAGACTCCATAGTTTAATTTCTTGGCCGTCACCACTATGGACTACAAGATTTTCTGGGACGACGGTGAGGGCGCAACGGGTTCCGGTAAAACCGGCATTTTTGGAAAAAGAACGAAACTCGATCGCGCATTTTTTGGCCCCTTCAATTTCATAGATGGAATGGGGAATGGTGGGATCGGTAATAAAGGCTTCGTAGGCGGCATCAAAGAGAATGATGGCATCGTTGGCGAGGGCATAATCAACCCATTGTTGGAGATGGTCTTTGGTGGCCACGGCTCCGGTGGGGTTATTGGGAAAACAAAGGTAAATTAGATCTACTTGTGGCTAGGGATAGCCGCCGTAAAGTTATTTTCAGCGGAGATGGGCATATACACTAGCCCTTCATATTTTCCGCTATCGTCGGCTTGGCCAGTGTTCCCTGCCATCACGTTGGTATCGACATAGACGGGATAAACGGGATCGGTGACCGCGATCGTGTTGCCCTTGCCAAAAATATCGAGGATATTACCACAATCACATTTGGAGCCGTCGGAAATAAAAATTTCATCGGCGTTAATATCACAACCCCTAGCTTGAAAATCTTGGGCGGCAATTTTTTCCCGTAACCAACCATAACCTTGCTCTGGGCCATAGCCTTTAAAGGTTTGGTGAGATCCCATGTCTTCCACCGCCTTGATCATGGCATTGCGGCAAGCTTCGGGGAGGGGTTCGGTCACATCCCCAATACCGAGTTTGATGATGGGAGCTTCAGGATTGGCTTCACTAAAGACTTTTACCCGTCTAGCAATTTCGGGAAATAGATAACCAGCTTTTAGCTTCAGGAAATTTTCGTTAATGTGGGCCATGGTATAAGTTTCTGCGTTAATTTGCTGCGTTACGCATTATATCAATCAGTTATCAGTTATCAGTTATCAGGTATCAGTCGCCATTGAAATTTAGATATTTTCTGAACTGAAATACTTTACCCTGTGGGGTTTGACCATGGTTGACCCTTACCCATTGGACATTGGAGTTGCGATCGCTATATCAGTTATCGAGGAAGCTGTTTTTGGGGTTTGGTGAGATGTTTTGGGGCTTTCTAGTGTTTCGGAATTTATGCCAAAAATTGGCGTTGGGCAAATCAAAGATAAAGCCTTCGCTGAAAAATTTTAAGGAAGTCTATGGAGCAAGATCTTTCAAACTTTTCAATTCTTAAATTTATCTCTAGATTAACCAACGCTAAAACTTTAATTTTGGTCAAGGGAAACCATGATTCCTGAGGCAAATATGTTGGCCAAGTTCCCCATCCCTGATGGATTTAAAGGAACTTTGCAGAAATACTAAGGATCGTGAATTAAATAACTTAGAAAGTTGTAGGGTATCCTTCAAGGGAGCGTAACCCATCGATATTTAAGTTTAGATGTTATTAAATTCCTATTCCTAATAACTGACACCTAATAACTGATATTAGTTGGCGCAGGAGCTACAACCGTCACTGCTTTCTTTGAAGTTGTCCTTTTGGACAGTGCGGACGTAATATACGGCTTTTGTTCCTTCTTTCCAGGCGAGTATTAGGGTATCAAATATGTCCTTTGCCACGATCGCTCTTTCTGGTTGTTCAGGGAAATAGACCCCTTGGTTCAGGTTAAAGAGAATTTCCATGGAAATCCCGGTATCAATCCATTTTTGCATTTCAGCGATCGCCCTAACGACTACCCGTTGTTCGAGGTTTTTGTTTTCTTGGTAAAACCAGAAGGAATCTCGAATAAAAGGTGGGGCGATGGGGACGGTGCCTTTGGCCCATTTGTCATAGAAAAAGCGACTATACACCGGTAACACACTGGCGGTACAGCCCTGGACAAGGGAAGAGGAGGTATTGGGGGCGATCGCGGTGATGTGGGAATTACGGATGCCGTAGGTTTTGATGTCTTCGCTTAATTGGGCCCAGCGATCGGGTTCGATGGCATGATCCTCAAACCAACTCACCGGCCGGGAATTAATTAAATAACCCTTACTCCATTCACTGCCCTCAAAGGCGGCGTAGGCTCCCCGTTCCCTAGCTAATTCCATGGAAGTGCGGGTACAGTGGTAACCAATATGTTCAAATAATTCCCCAATCTCGGCCAAGCTTTGATAGGACAATTCCCGTTTGGCGAGCCAATCCGCTAACCCCATGGCTCCCACTCCAATGGTACGGTAGCGATCGTTGTGGGCCTTACTATCGGCAAAGGGGGCATTGGTAATTTCAATAGTGTTATCTAAAATCCTTACCGCTACTTCACAAACGTCCCCTAGTTCTGCTTCGTCAATGTTGGCCAGGTTCAGGGAATTGAGGTTACAGGTATGGGCAAACTTACCGGGGGTAACATTGCTGAAGGATTCCACACAAAGGTTAACCCCAGGAATATAGCCATCATGTTTGTTGGGGTTAGCTCGGTTGATGGTGTCCTTAAACGCGAGGTAGGGCATACCGGTTTCCACCTGCGATCGCATAATTTCTTTGAATAATTCCCGCGCGTTGATCCGTTTATAGAGATGAATCAAATCCCCACAGGCGGCTTCAATTTCTTGATAGGCTTGGTCAAACTTATCCCCCCATAGTTCCGCTAGGTCTAACCCTAATTTGTCTTTCACTTCGTAGGGATCAACCAATGTCCATTCTTGTTTATTTTCCACCCGTCGCATAAATTCATCGGGGATCACTAGTTGGGGAAAAATATCGTAGGCTTGCGACGGCGATCGCCATTTTCTGTTTGCATTTCCAAAAATTCCGGCACATCTAAATGCCAGACATCTAGGCCCACGGTGATCGCCCCCGCACGGCGGCCCCCTTGGTTCACAGCGATCGCCGTATCATTGAGCAATTTAATCCAAGGAATAACCCCACCGGAGGAGTTCGATTTTCCCATCACCCAACTACCTGTTGCCCGAATGCGACTAACGTTAACCCCAATGCCTCCACCATTTTTGGAGATGCGAGCGGAATTGGTAATCTGCTCAAAAATACTTTCTAGGTTGTCCTCGATCGCTAAAATGAAACAACTAGATAAGGAACCCCTCGGTACTCGCAGATTCGCCAAAATCGGGGTAGCTAGGGAAATTTTACGACTCGCGATCGCCCGATAAAACCTTTCTGCCCAATATAAACGGTTCTCTGGCGGTTCCGGTTGGGCTAATAACAACGCACAGGTTAATAAAGCTTCCTGGGGTAACTCATCCTGCAATAGGTACCGTTTGGTCAACAGCACCGCCCCTGCATAGTCATAGTCCGTATCCCAATCTGGGTTAATCCAACCACCGGCGATCTCTAATTCTTCCTGGCCATAGCTCAACAAGCGAGGATCATATTCCCCCGCTTCCACTTTTAATTGCACCGTTTGTAGGTAGTTCCCATACTGATAACCCCGACTGACCAAGGTATCCTTCCACAAACTCCAAATATGTAAACGACCGGCAACATAACGCCAATCCGGTTCTTCTGGGCTGCACATTTCCAGGGCACAATTAATTAAATTATCTTGAATTTCCCTCGTGGTAACCCCATCCTTGAGCCTGGTTTTTAAACCCGCCTCCAACTCAATGGAATTAGCCTCTAAATTCTCACAGGCCCATTCCACTACGTTACGAATTTTACGGAT
>JAAUPO010000317.1 GCA_012033095.1 Synechococcaceae cyanobacterium RL_1_2
CAAGGGGGCTTTTCAAAACATTCTCTTAAATCTAGACTTTTTAAAGTTAATGAATGAAAGACCCTAGGGTGTTTACTTGCGGTAAAAATTAATAATATTAATATTATTAATAATAATTGCCGACTTTGCGATGATGAACCGCGGTTAGGCCTTCAGGGTTAGCGACGCGACCGTTGGAGACTTTGCTATACACAATCCAATGATCTGGACATTCCATCCGGCTCACCACTTCACATTCAAGATAGGCGAGGGCATCGGTCAAAATGGGAGAACCATTATTAGCGGTTTGGGTATCTATTCCAGCAAAGCGATCGCTACCGGGGGCAAACCGTTTAAGGAAATGGTTCATCAGGGGTTTATATTTTCCTTCTTCGAGAACGTTTAACACAAAGGTGTCCCCCACTTTCATTAAGGATTCGATCGCCCGATCCTTAGCCACCGCGATCGTAAATCCGGGGGGGGCAAAACTAGCTTGGCTTACCCAGGAGGCTAACATGGCACTACTAAGATCCCCTTTACGGGCGGTGATGATGTATAGTCCCGCACTAATCCGACCGAGGGCGCGATCGAGATCTCGGTTAATCGCTTTCCGGGCTTTAATGCGATCTTTTTGGGTAAGGAGCTGACCTAGGTCTGTGCCGGCCTCTTCGCATTGCTGATAATTTTGCTCCGATGGTACATCTTTAATGCGGATAGGATTAAATCCGGGCGTTAAACCAATTTCTTCAAATCTGACCAACCAGGAATCGATCGGTTCATCATTTCCCCCATAGGACTCAAATAAACCCACTACTTGCTGATTGTTCGTTGCCGCAAGCATCGTCCCAATACTAGCGGTAATTTGGGATTGGGTGGGGTTGAGGGGAGGCATACTTAACACAATGCCCTGACTGCCGGCAACAATTTCATGGACTTCCTGGGGATCCGCCGATCGCAGATCAACCATTTCCACCGCTACCCCTGTTTTGGTAATACCTTTAGCAATGGCTTGGGAAAGGCGATCGCTATAGCCATAGTCCGCCACGTAAAATACTGCAACCCTAGCATCAGCTTTAGTTTGTTCTTCACTCCATTGGCGATAGTAACCCATCAAATCCTTGACGTGATGACGGAGCACCGGGCCATGGCCATTGGCGACGTAGCTAACCTTAACGTCCAGCTGATCCAATTTTTTAAACGCAGATAATACTGAGCGGGCATTGGGGCCCATTAAGCAATCATAGTAAAACCGATAGTCCGGCATGATGGCTTTGAGGTCTTCGTCGAAAAAGTTTTCATTGCAATAGTGCAATCCAAAAGCGTCACAGGAGTAAAGGGCTTCAGAACCATGGTCGTAGGTGAACATGGTATCAGGCCAATGGAGGTTAGGAGCATTGATAAAGTCCAGGACATGGCCTTGGCCTAAATCAAGTTGTTCACCGGTTTTGACGATTTGACGCTCATAGGGTTGGTGTACTAAATCATCTAAAAAGTTGAGGGCGACTTTACTACCAACAACGATCGCTTGGGGCGCAAGGCGCAAAACATCGGCTACCAATCCACTATGATCCGGTTCGGTATGGCTGATGACCAAATAATCAATCGTGGTGGGGTCAATTAATCCGACTAAGGTATCAATATATAATTGGCGAAACTTGGCGTGGGAAGTATCCACCAGCGCAATTTTATCGCCCCGGATCAGATAGGAGTTATAGGTAGTACCGTTTTGTAAACCGAATTCAATATCAAAACGATCGCGATCCCAATCTAGGGAACGAATGGCGGTGGTGTTGTTAACAAAGTCTTTTTCCACTTGCACGGTAAGACGTTTAACCGGATTAACAGGCGTAGCGACCATAGACTTGCCCCTCACTATTGTTACTTGGGTTGCTTAGATTTTTCCATTGTGCCATGTTTTTTGGGTACTAGGGATAGAAAAGCTTAATGGGAGGTATTGCAATAACTGTTCCTTATCGCTACCGATCGCGATTAATCCCATTGTCAGAGCAGCCTTCGAGCCAGGCTTATTCTGAACATGGCCCTGCGATCGCCCTATCCCTTCATCAGGGGCCATGCCCATCCCCTAAAGCCTAATTTCGTGATTGATCCCAACGGTTTTTCCAGGTAATTCCATCGGTGATCGCTATACTAGGGGGGCGAGGGGCCCTTTTGCAGCATCCTTAAACAAGTTGAAGTCCTAGAAGAAGTTGGTAGTCCTTACTTGTATAGGACTACCCTTAAATTAATTGTAATTACAGCGGATCAAGCACCCCATGGCATCATCTTTTCCACAATCAACTTAAACTACGATTATTTATGCTCAGGCTTAACCAAATTCGTTACCATCCCCCCGCATCACCCCAGCCCATTTTGCAAAATATTAACCTCGAGGTGGAGTCCCAAACCCTTGGTTTAATTATTGGGCCTAGCGGTTCTGGGAAAAGTACCCTTTTAGAAATTATGGCAGGACTAGCCAATCCGACCAAAGGCGATATTTTTTGGCGCACCCAAAAACTCAATGCCGAAGAAAGACAAGAATTAGCGGGGTTAGTCTTCCAATTTCCAGAACGTCATTTTTGCGGTAAAACCATCCTCGAAGAATTACGCCTAGGCCATCCAGAACTAGACCTCGATCGCGTTTATCAAGCCTTAGAAGAAGTTGGTTTAGCTGATATATCCCTTAACCTATCCCCAGATCAACTCAGTGGGGGGCAACAACGGCGGGTGGCCCTAGCGGTGCAACTAATTCGACAACCAAATATTTTGATGTTAGATGAACCAACCGCTGGCTTAGATTGGTCAATGCGACAAAATTTAATTAATTTACTCAAAAAACTAAAACAGCATTGGACGTTACTCGTGGTTACCCATGACCCAGAAGAATTACTAGACATTGCCGATCGCCGTTGGTGTATTGACCATGGAACCATTACCCCCATCGATCCATCCCCTTAGTGAAGGTTTATAAAGCCCCCTGCCCCCAATGCTGGGGGAGAAATTCCTGAAAAATCCTTAACAGTCCCTCAACTTTGGGGGATTTAGGGGGCAAATAAAAATTAAATTGACTTTATAAACAGCCTCTTAGTAAAGGTTTATCATGATCAGCTACCAACTATTGATTAAGCCAACTAGATGCTCCGCGATCGCTAAATACTAGGGTCGTTCTTAGCAAGAAACATATTTGAGAGATTCAAAAACATAAAGCTAGTGGCTTTTCTGATTATTGCAAAATCTTGATTAAATCAGGCTTTGTGACTATGAAATTATTCGTTGAGCATTACAGAAATGAAACTCTCAAATATTTTAGGACTAAATTTTTGGGTAGTGCTAAAGCCGTAAGGATATTTAGACCTGGAATAATTGATTATTAAGCTGTTTAAACTTCATAATCCTTAGCTGTATAGGATTACCAATTTTTGATAGGATAGGGGGCAGCTTATCCCTTTAGTTGATTCAAGCTAAAGACTTTAGACATATCAACGGGTAAAAATTTTTAAATCACTGCACCAACGGTTAGCCCATGGAAGAAAGTAATTATATTAATTGAGAAAACCAATCACAATTAATATTGATCACCTAAATTTTTTGTAATCTTAAATATAGATTTAACGCTACCAATAAAATCCCTAGGATTAGGATAGCTACTGTCAAAGTCAATCTAAACTTTTTCCCCCAGGCCATCCATAGAAAAAAGGATTGATTATATCTTGCTGGATAATCAATTCTGAATATCACAAAATAATCAATCCCATTTTAATCTACCTTTTGATCTATCATTAAATTTGGTGTCAAGATTTGATGATGTAGTCCTTAAAAGTACTCCACGGATCATTCCTCTTCATCAAGCTGCTTAAGATGAATATGCTTGTAGCCTAATTTAATTTCAAATTCATCTCCTGGTTTTAAATTCATTGATTGAGTGTAAGTTGCACCAATTACAATTTGACCATTTTTATGAACACTTACACGATAGGTCGGTTCACGACCTCTACCATCTTTGCCTCCATCAGGATCAAGGGGCACTCCTTTTGCTTCTAATAATGCGTTATAAAAATCTGTCAAATTAACCCTAACTTGACCGGCACTATTTAATGTGAAGTAACCACATTCTTTGGCGGTTTCACGACGGGATAAACTGGCGAGATCTTTAACTTTTTGTAGTAAAGCTTTCCCTTTTAGTGGAGTTGGAGAGGCATCACTCATTTAAATTTACTCCTGTTCTTCGTTATTGAGACTTAATTATTATTGTAAATTATTCTTAGTAAAAAATAATATGCTTTCTTGGCAATAAATATAAATTAATAACTTTCTAATTGAAT
>JAAUPO010000318.1 GCA_012033095.1 Synechococcaceae cyanobacterium RL_1_2
AAGGGAGCGTAAACCATCGATATTTAAGTTTTAGATGTTATTAAATTCTTATTTCTTAGTTGGTGAAGCTTTAACCATGATAGGACTTACGCAAAAGCCCCCTAAATTCCCAAAATTTGGGGGACTTGCTTGAACGATTGTCCCCAAACATCATGGTTTCCAGGACGAAATTTTTGCGTAAGTCCTGCATGATGCATGATTAATCCGTGGCGATTAGATTGGCTACAGCTATATGGTAATCCTCAATAGCTTGTGGGAATTGAGTACATTGAAAGCCAAGTCTAGTAAGGATCTTCATGTTATGACCTTGTTAGGACTGCTATATCCAATAATGATTGCAAATAATAGCGATCGAGGATGGCAATTATTCAAATGACCTATGAATAGCAACCATGAATCAGTTTTTGATGTAGATTTGTGAAGTAGAGACAATTTACCCCTTAAGCCATTAAGCGCAAAACCACTGGAAACTATGACAGCATTAAGCTTTTCTGCCATTAACCCCTCTTTTCTTTCCCCACAGCAATTAAGGGTTTTAGCATTAGGTGATAGCTTAGTTTATGGTTTTGGAGATCCGGTGCGGGGAGGTTGGGTGGAACAACTACGGTTGCAATGGATGGGCAGTCACCCAGGTCATATTCTTTATAACCTAGGTGTGAGGGGAGATACGGTGCAGCAAGTTCAGCAACGCTTAGAACAGGAATTTCAAAGACGGGGGGAGTTAAGAAATAAACAACCTGATTTATTGTTGTTATCGGTGGGAGTAAATGACTCCGCTCGTTTAGGCCGGCCCGACGGGAAAAATTATACTGATGTTAACCAATTCCATCTCCACATTGCCCAGCTCCTCGATCGCGCCCAAAATCTAGCGGAGGCAATGTTTATTGGGATGGTGCCGGTCAATGAATCAAAAATGCCTTTTCTAGATTGCTTTTACTTTAACCACGCCGATCAGTTTCGCTACCAAGAAATCATTAAACAGGCTTGTCACGATCGCGGCATTCCTTACCTAGACATATTTGATCTGTGGCTTAGCCGTGGCACTGATTGGGTTAATGACCATCTGTGTCCCGATGGAGTACATCCTAATACCGATGGCTATAGCATGTTGTTCCAGGATATTTCTAACTGGCAAGCGATCGCCCAACTGACCCCCGCCCTAGAAAACCTTAGGGAATGCCTAGAAAATATCAGATAAAAATATGAGAGTTTCAAGTAAGTAATGATTTTTGCCTTTTGCCTGATGACAAAATCATTATGAAGTCAGGTTTTTTAATGCCAAATTATCTGTTTAACATTACATCTGTTTAACATTACAAAAGTGAAACTCCCAAAAATATTTAGATACAAGAAAACCACTTAAGCAAGATTAGGACTTACGCACAAGCCCCCTAAATCCCCCAAAGTTGAGGGACTTGCTTGAACCATTGTCCTCAAAGATCATAGTTCCCAGGACAGAATCGAAATTTTTGCGTAAGTCTTGCTGCAAGATGTAAACTCAGTGGTGATTGATGACCGCTGAGCTTTAACAATGGGTCATCAAGGATTACACTTTCGCCCAGGTATTTGCCCAATCAAGTAATTCATGGACGATCGCGAGGGTAGGGGCTTCACTGTAGAGCCTCAATACAGGTTCGGTACCGGAAAAACGGATTAGTAACCAACTGCTATTGGTGAGGCGAAATTTATAACCATCGGTGCTGGCACAATCCACCACCTCATAGCCAGCGATTTGCTGGGGAGTTTGGTGTTCTAAGGTCTCAATTAATTTATCCTTAGACTCCATACTACGAAGATGGACATCAAGGCGATCGTAGGCAAAATCAAATTGGGTTTGGGTTTGGAGTTGTTTATACATTTGCCCCAAATCCTGTTGGCATTGGGCGATCGCGTCAAGGCAGTACAGGCAGCCAAGAGAGCATCCCGCTCAGGAATATGGCTTCCATAACCAATACCCCCGGATTCCTCCCCCCCCTAATAACACATCATTGGAGAGCATTTTTTCAGCAATATATTTATAGCCAATGGGGGTCTCCATGAGGGATAAATTACATAATTGGGCCACCTTAGGAATCAAATCGGAACCGCTGACTGTTTTGACCACCGCGCCAGTAAAGCCTTTGCGTTGCGCTAGGTGTTGGATCAAAATTGGGATTAAAATTTGGGAACTTAAAAAAGTCCCATTACTATCTACCGCCGCAATGCGATCGGCATCCCCATCAAACACAAACCCCACCTTCAAACTATTGGGCCGCCGTAATTGGGCGGCGCGGATCGATCGCATCAGTTGGGAAAGATATTGGGGTAAGGGTTCTGGGGCGTGGCTATTGAAGGTAGGATCCCGATCGCTATTTAATTCCACTACGCGATCGCCCAGGAGTTGGGTTAAACCGGAGGCCGCCGCCCCGTGCATAACGTCAGCAAAGACTTCCAAGGAACCGTTATTAACTAAACCCTGGATCTGCTCCAAATTAACCTTACTTTTAAGTTCCTTTAAATAACCTGTCCAGGGATTAAATGAGGTAATGGTGCCCGGTTGTTCTACTAGGGGCAATTCCTGATCCAATAAAGCTTCTACTTGGTGGGTAATATCAGCACCAACGGAACCCCCAAAGGCCCCTTTAATTTTTAAACCAGCATAGCCCGCCGGATTATGACTAGCAGTAATCACGATCGCCCCTAAGGCCTGATATTCCTTGACGGCCCAACTAAAAGCCGGGGTGGGGCCATAACTCTCAGCCAGAAGGACATCAAACCCCTGGGCCTGGATTGCTTCCGCCGCCGTTTCGGCAAAATGCTCCACCAAAAACCGGCGATCGTAACCCACCACAATTAAATTTTTAAGATTTTGGTCACCATAGCTTTGGGCTAATACCCGTGCCGATCGTGCAGCGACATGATGAACTCGAGCAAAGGTAAAATCCTGGGCAATCAAACCCCGCCAACCGTCCGTACCAAATTTAATCGGATTCATCACTGTAATTTATGCTCAAATTTATAAATTTAGACTGAAAGACTGAAAATTTAAACTGAAAATTTATGCTCAAAACTGATGCTGATGGTGCCAACGCCCAAAATAGTATCACACCATTTAATTTCTAATAATCCTTAAATCCTTAGCGATCGCTTGCCTTGGATTAAGGGGAGTGTCAAAATAGCAACAATAATAACTATACTTTTACTAACAATTACTACAAAAGATTATAAGGAGTTAATGGGCTATGACCGCTGAGGATATGTTACTAAATGGATTTATTTTTTCCATCGTCCTAATTCTGGTTGGCTTGGCATGGGGATTTTTGATTCTGAAAGTGCAAGATAAAATTGAAGGTAATTAATTAAAAAAGATATTTTGGGGAAAGTTCACAGTCACCAATGCCCAGCCTCAATCCCCTGGGTTTACGGAACTTATAAACTCTGTGCTCCTTGATTGAAGTTAAGGGAATAAAAGACTATTTCTAAACATCCTCTAACTATTTAATTAACACAATCCAGTAATCCGTCGGCTAGGTTAAAATCCATTAACCCAGCCTTTTTTGTGGCTTTATCCAAAGCTATCGAGCCATCAATGATCAACCATTGTTTACGCAAACCGCGATCGCTGATCTACCATTTCATCCCAGGTTAAACTAGAAATAGAGAAAACAAGCCCCTAGCTCCTAGGTAGCTCCTAGATGAAGCCAGGAAAAACATCAGCCTCAAACCTAGGAGGAATAGGAACCATGATTACTCCCACCATTGAATTCTTTAAAGATATTCAAGAAGAATTATTTGATGTGCGCCTCAGTCGAGATCCTGTCACCGGGGTTAACAGCGTCATGATGTATTTTGACAAGCTCCATGCTTTAGAACGCTTCCAAAGTTTTACTGGCCAATATCGAGGCAGCCTCTATCTCCAAGATGAAGAAGGGATTATCACCGTTGAACCATCGTTTTCCGCATTATGTTTGGTGGGGATGATGGCGATGAACTATTAGGGGTTAAATGTGGTTTCCCGATCGCCAACCAATCCCATTGGGAGAGGTTTATGCGATTTATGGCCAGATATGCCCACAATAATGCCATGGAATACGGAGAGTCTAACTCCTAAGGGCCCATCGTTTGATCACAGCAATGCGGGATTGGGATCTATTACCTGATCTTTCATCTTTAATAGTTTGAGCTGCTTGATTTTTGACATTGCTGAAATAAACGATGCAATACTAGAGCATTAGAGCTGATTTATAAAGCCCCCCAGCCCCCAATTTTTTTAGAAAAATTCCTAAAAATTTCTAAAAATCATTAAA
>JAAUPO010000319.1 GCA_012033095.1 Synechococcaceae cyanobacterium RL_1_2
TGGAGAACTCAATGCGAGTACTCAAGAAATTGCGTTTCCTGAGAGAAGCACAAGCCGGCCGAGGTCGGAGGAGAGGAAGAGGTGAAAATAAGGGAATAGGTTCTCGAAGATAACAGAGTCGTTGTAAAGCACGTAACCCCAACTGCAAGAAACTCAAACCCCGCTGACCATGCCAATCAAGATGAGCCAAGGATTGATGTTCTAAGAATTTAACAGCAAGAGAGAGGGAAAGAAGGGTAGCCACAGCCAAGAGCAGAAAGAGACGACTCAAAGCATCAGCATCTCGGAGATGGGAACGAGGAATGCCGAAACCGGCAGACTTATAATCCTTGAAATGGGGTTCAATACCGCCAAAACGTTGACCATAGACAGCAAAGGTCTGAATAGAAGGAGGCAGATTACTCAAAACAGCCCAAGACTCTTGAACGAATTAACTCACCATGCTCAAAACCTCGGTCAGCCAAAAGGGTCACCTCACAATTTGGAGGCAGAACAGCCAAAGTGGCTTCAAGCACAGGCAGGTAATCTTGACAGGCAACCGTGGAACTGCCATGTTTCATCACCTTTTGAGCCAAAGGGAAAGAACGTCCTCCCCAAACACGACAGACCTCAATCAAACAATATTCGTCCCAGAACATGCTGGTATCGAGAGTCAGAGAAAGGGACTGTCCTTCCCATGCCGAGAGAAACCGCTTCAGAATGGGTACACAAAAAATGTCTGGAGTGATCTGGGGATTATGGAGAAAATAGCTCAGACGCAACCTATGGCTACGGGCTTGACAATTTCGATGGCTCAAATAGTCTAACCAATGGCTTAAACAGCCACTTTCGGACTGTAAAATCGCGGCAAGGTTTTCGGCAAAAGTCAATAAATGACGTTTTATCTCGTGGTTTAATTCATTGACTTAGTTGAGTTTGCCATTGACGATAGAGTAGGGGGGATGACATGATTTTGCTTGAGGATTTGAGAACTGGAGCATCCCATGAAAATGCCCCTCCTTTTTCAACACTCAGCTTCCCCTAATCCCCAGTTCATAGTCTTTCTAGGACTTTTCTGCACCACTAAGGGGTGGAGAGTTAGGCGTTAACTAACTCTGCAATCATGGTTTGGAGTTCGGTTTCATTTGCTTCCACCTTCCCCCCATAACGCACCACAAACTGGTGATCGATCGCGAACACCGTGGGCATCTCATCGACGTTAAAGCTTTTCACTACGTCCCCTGTGGTATCTCGGATGTAGGGAAAATCAAAGTTTTCACTTTGTTTCAGCTCTTTCATGGTGTCAAGACTAACCCCAGTATCGGCATTAATCACAACAATTCCTAACCCTTGATCTTTAAACTGATCGTATAAATTTTTGAGGTAAACGATCATTGAATGGGAATCCTGATGGATAAAGCTAACAACAATTAATTTGTGGCGTTTCAGTTCAGAACCAAAATGATAAACTTCCCCCGTGGTGGTAGGAATTTCAAAATCTGGAGAATACTGACCGATGAGACTATTACTTTCCATGCATTGAATACCCAAGATAACTTTAATTATCTTAAAGCAAGATTGGCTTAAGACCTAGATTTGTAAACGTTTTCTTGGACAACAGATCCTAGGTAATTCGACTAAAACGATAACCTTTTCCATATACAGTGTCAATTATGGGGGGATTATCTCCTTGGTTAATTTTTCTTCTCAACAAACGAATTAGGGCCGGTAACACATTGCTGCTGGGGCTTTCTTCTTCCCCCCATAAATGATCATAAATTTGCTGATGACTTAATATTTGATCGGCATTTTCCATCAGGTAATGGAGCAAACGAAATTCCTTATCGGATAATTTAATTAAACTACCTTCAAGGTAGGCGGCTTGATTGGCTAGATCTAACTCTAAATTATGGCTAACCAGTCGAGAAGAGGGATTTTCTGGTTCTGCTAACCTACGGCTTAAGGCCCTAACCCTAGCAAGTAATTCCCGTGATTCGAAGGGTTTGATTAGATAATCATCAGCTCCGGCATCTAAACCAATGACGCGATCGTCGAGGGTATCTTTAGCCGTTAAAAATAAAATGGGAATGGTTTTGTCTTGAGCCCTAACCTGTTGACAAATCTCTAAGCCAGAATGGTGGGGTAACATCCAATCTAAGATCAACAAATCATATAAGCCGCTAAGGGCTTTTTTTAACCCGGATTTCCCTTCATTGGCGGTATCAACTTGATACTGTTGTTGTCTTAATAGTTCCGCTAAAGGTTCACTTAGTTCTTGTTCGTCGTCCACTAATAAAATTCGCATGGCATTGTTGAAAATAGATTCTAGGGCAACACTAAGAGACGATGGAAGAAGGTTGAAAAGTTAGCAATTTTTCCTAAAGCACCTAGGTTTGCATCGCTTGGATAACTCTAAAATTTTGGACCAAATGTTGGCCAGGTTAGGAAATTAGAGGGGATTTAACCGCTGATCAGAACAATCAGATTGATGAGAATCGAGTGAATAGTCAGGACTTAGAGGACTATTTCGAAAAGCCCCCCTTGCCCCCCCATTCTGGTTAAAATCACCTAGATTTTAACCAATGAAGTCCCAAAAATTGGGGGATTTAGGGGGCACATCAACAACATTTGATACTTTTCAAACACGTTCTTAGGCTGGGCAATAGATAGTTACAATTAGTTCACAGTGTTGAAGTTCATGTTTCCATAGACCCCATTAGCTTTTATTAGCTTTTCGGGCTGTAAGTTTGTCAATTCTATTTTTAATATATTTTTAAGATAACAGTCCTAACTAGGTCATAACATGAAGATCCTTACTAGACTTGTCTTTGAATGTACTCAATTTCCACAAGCTATTTAGGATTGCTATATATTTTTAATATATCTTGTCTTGATGAAGCCGATCGCATATCTATAATCAGTATCCATACCAGGACTTACGCAAAAATTTCGATTTTGTCCTAGGAACCATAATGTTTGGGTAGTGCTAAAGCGGTAAGGATATTTAGACCTAGGATAATTGCTTATCAATCGATTTAAGCTTCCTGATCCTTACCTGTATAGGACTACCAATGTTTGGAGATAATCGTTCAGGCAAGTCTCCTAAATTTGGGGGATTTAGGGGCTTGTGCGTAAGTCCTATATACTTCTCTGGTTATATCAACCTGGGGTTAGGCGATTGATAGCCCGATCGCATTATGATCGCAGTATTACAGTAAGAATTCTTGAAAGGAAATCGGCCCAAAATCAAGCATTTACCAACATTTAACCGATAAATGTATTATTTCTTTCCCTATGTCAGGGGGTTAGTAATGGTCAAAGAAAAATTGATAGAAATTTTAATCAAAACCGTCGTTAAAGGTTAATTAAGGTTAATTTATGGGAAGATATTGTTTCTTGATCATTTACGACCTTCGGTGAGAGCGACTTTCTTTACTGGTTATGGCAGATCCTATTCCCGCTAAAACCTTGCCTCCTTTTTCTGGAGATCCGGAACAGGAAAGATTATGGTTAAAACGTAGTCTTACTAATTGGTTAAACGCAGAATTTATTCCTGAAGAAATTAATGAATCGATCGCGGATCGGGCTAGTCAAATTTATATTCGCCAACGCTTAGAAGGGGAAAATGATTTGGGGGAATTGGTGATCGCGATCGTTACAGAAATGCAAGCGTTTGATTTTCGCAAAAGTTTTTATAGTGAATTTGCGGTAGCCAATGCAGTGAGCGATCTCTTAATTCGCCACACTTTATAGGGCCACCATAATCAAATTCGCCGGCTAAATTCCCCACAAGTTTTTAGTTTGAGAGAATTTTGTAAGATTGCCATCGGATAGACCTGACGAAGCGTAGGCATGACCTAAGGTCTATAGCTATGGCCATACTTTGGGCTAGCGATCGGGTTGGCCGTGGTGGAAATAAGTATATTCAAGATTGAACAATAATGAAGAGTAGGACGTAAGCCGGGTTCTGTTCTGAATTAAATTCAGGGCAGTTATCTATCTTGGACTCAAGTTACCCTGAGCCTCTAGCGGTTCACCAAAAACGGAACTGGAAAAAGATCAACCATTGCTCCTCCGACCTTGCTCCCCACCGGGGTTTACCTAGCCAGTACCTCACGATACTGCTGGTGTGCTCTTACCACACCATTGCACCCTTACCTTGGCCAGAATGACCAGGGCGGTATATTTCTGTGGCACTATCCTCACAGTCACCTGCACTGGGAGTTACCCAGCAAGTGTGAATCTTTTGGGAGCCCGGACTTTCCTCAAATTATTTTTATTTAATAAT
>JAAUPO010000320.1 GCA_012033095.1 Synechococcaceae cyanobacterium RL_1_2
CCCCCATTTGATCACAGTACCGTCAAAATCACCAAAGAAGAAGCCTTAATGCTCTACGAAGATATGGTGTTGGGGCGGGTGTTTGAGGATAAATGTGCTGAAATGTATTATCGCGGTCGCATGTTCGGTTTCGTCCACCTCTACAACGGTCAAGAAGCCGTTTCTACGGGGGTTATTCGTTCCATGCGTCGGGACGAAGACTATGTTTCTAGTACCTATCGGGATCATGTCCATGCCCTAAGTGCTGGGGTTCCGGCGCAGGAAGTGATGGCTGAATTATTTGGGAAAGAAACTGGTTGTAGTAAAGGCCGCGGCGGTTCGATGCACATGTTTTCTGCTAAACATAACCTGTTGGGGGGTTATGCCTTTATTGGTGAGGGCATCCCTGTGGCTACGGGGGCAGCATTCCAGAGCAAGTATCGTCGGGAAGTACTAGGGAATAAAAATGCAGATCAAGTAACGGCTTGTTTCTTCGGGGATGGGGCTTCTAATAATGGCCAATTTTTTGAATGTTTAAATATGGCGGCTCTCTGGAAGTTACCAATTTTGTTTGTGGTGGAAAATAATAAGTGGGCGATCGGGATGGCCCATGAGCGGGCAACCTCCCAACCTGAAATCTATAAAAAGCCAGTGTCTTTAGTATGGAAGGGGTTGAAGTGGATGGCATGGATGTTCTAGCGGTTAGGGATGTAGCCCAACAAGCGGTGGCCCGGGCTAGGGCAGGGGAAGGCCCCACCCTCATCGAAGCGTTAACCTATCGTTTCCGTGGCCACTCCCTCGCGGATCCCGATGAGCTCAGAGCTGCGGAGGAAAAGGAATTTTGGGCGAAAAAAGATCCTATTAAAAGATTTTCTAACTTTATTTTGGAACGCAACCTTGCCACCGCAGATGAGTTAAAAGCCATTGATCAAAAAATTAATGCGGAAGTGGTTGAGGCGGTTAAGTTCGCAGAAGATAGTCCAGAGCCGGATCCTAATGATTTACGTCGTTATATTTTTGCCGACTAGGACAAGGTATTCGTTATGGGACTATTGGCTTGGTGGTAGTCCTATACAAGTAATGATGAGGAAGACTAAACCCCTTGATAATCAATTATCCTGGGTCTAAATATCCTTACAGCTTTAGCACTACCGGCTTGGTTTTGGGTTAGGGGCGCGATCGCCGCATTGATTCGGATGACGATGATCTTGTATCAATTCCCTCAATTCATAGCCAAATAGTTAAGGGATTACATGTAATTCCAACCATATCCGGTAGAATGACTTAAAAATTTGATTGCATCAACACCGGCTATGGCATTAATTATTGCAGGAGAGCGCAGCGGTGTAGGTAAAACCACTATTACCCTCGCTCTTCTTTCCTATCTGACAAAAAAAGGTTACAACGTTCAATCCTTTAAGGTCGGGCCGGACTACATTGATCCGATGTTCCATAGCCACATTACTGGCAGACCTTGTCGTAATTTAGATCCCGTTTTAACTAGCACCGATTACGTTAAATCCTGTTATGAGTACTATAGTCAAGATGCGGATTTAACTTTGATTGAAGGGGTGATGGGTCTATTTGATGGGGTTCCGGCCCTGGGCCCTAGCAGCACCGCTGATATTGCGGAACTGTTGGATATTCCCGTAGCCTTAGTGATTAATGCCAGTCAGATCTCTTGCTCCGTTGCCGCCATTACTCTAGGCTACCGCACCCTTAACCCTAACCTTAAACTAGCTGGGGTCATCTTGAACCAAGTGGGTAGCGATCGCCATTTAACCCTTCTCAAGGAAGCCCTAGGGGATACTCCGATTTTAGGGGTGATCCACCGCCGTCAGGATGTATCCATTCCCGATCGCCACTTAGGCTTAGTGCCGAGGGCGGAACTGGGGAACAATAATAATTTTAGAAAATAAAATTAGCTGATATTGCTGAGGATAGTTTTAATTGGGATGCCATTTTGCCGTTATTGTCCTCACCCCAAAGTGCCACCACACCAGAACTTTGGCCAGATCTTGAGCCTTTACCACAACCAGTCAAGATTGCGATCGCGAAGGATGAAGCGTTTAACTTCTACTATGAAGATAACCTCAACCTGCTGACTAGTTTAGGGGCACAACTTGTGGCCTTTAGTCCGATGGATGATGAAGAATTACCATCGGGGGTGCAAGGGATCTGATTTTGGGGGGGGGTATCCAGAAATGTTTGCTGAATTTTTGGCTAGCAATGAACAACTACGCCAACAGCTTAAATACTTGATTGAACAAGGTTTACCCGTGTACGCCGAATGTGGGGGCTTAATGTATCTTTGTCGTACCATCAATGACTTTGGCGGCCAAGCCCATCCGATGGTAGATATTATTCCCGCTGTAGCTGAGATGGGTAAAATTTTGACTATGGGTTATCGTCAGATCAAATCCTATACCGATAACTTTTTGTTTCCCACTGGCTCCAGTTATCGCGGCCATGAGTTCCATCGATCGCAACTGGTGGGTGTTAATCCTAACCCAATTTTAGCCACCTCCAATTGGCATGATGGCCATTGTCATCAGCAAGGTTGGCTCATTTATCATGTGTTTGCTTCCTATCTCCATCTCCATTGGGGTGCAAATCCCGATCTTCCTCGCCGTTGGCTAACCAAAGCAGCGGAGTTTAAACCTATTAATTAATCTATTAATTAATCTATTAATTATAGTCAATTTAATTTAGTATGGGATGGTTGTTTTCTGCTATGGAATGCTTACGGCTCTATTTATTTCCCATAATTATTCAAAAGACTATAAATTTTTGTGTGAGTCATGTAATTCATAAATTAAACAACCGTAACTACTTTTGATGGACAAAAACATAATCCTTTAACACCATTGACCACCATCATAAATCCCTCTGGCCGCACCGCCATGACCAGCTTTTTTTAACTGCCACCGTCATCAAGTTGAAGCCGCGATCGCGATGGTTTTGAGGGGATCAATGGCACCCAAATCTATGCATCGAACTTTTGCCCTGGAATCAGGCCCCGACTACTGACTATCGATAATTATTATGGATCAATAGCTCTTTAATTTTTCCTCGTTTTGATCCCACCACATTAATTGATCTTGCTGCATCGACTTCCATGATGGTGAAACGGCGATCGCTGTATAGTTTTTTAATTAAATCAGCGGAAGAATTACTCAGCAAAATTTTACAGCCTTGGTCATGTAAGTCGTTGCAAAGATCCCGCAATCTCACTTGTTCCTCTTCCCCAAAATCATCTTTGCTATAACTCGTAAAAGAGGAAGTTTTGGAGATGGGATGATAGGGGGGATCAAAATAAATAAAAGCTCCTGGTTTCGCCCCGGATAAAGGGGTAATAAAATCCCATGGTATATTTTGACTTTGGCCATGTTCAAATAGGCACTGACCCCGTAGATCACATTCGCATCAGCAATGGTAGGGCTTTTATAGCTACCGTAGGGCACATTAAATTGTCCTTGATTGTTTACCCGAAATAAACCGTTAAAACAGGTTTTATTCAAATATAAAATACGGGCAGCTCTGGCAACAGGAGACAAGGCGGCCCAGTGGTTAGTCCGATCTAACCCCCGGATTTGATAATAATATTCCTTACTATTGCGGCGTTGATGATCAGCGCAACAGGCTAATAGCGCAGCGGGATTGTCCCTAATCACTCGATAACAATTGATTAATTCAGGATTACTATCATTAATCACGGCATAACCTGGCTGTAGCTCAAATATTAATGCCCCCGCCCCCACAAACGGCTCATAGTAAGCACTAAATTCCTGGGGAATAAATTGTTTTAGCACTGGCAATAGTTTTCTCTTCCCTCCAGCCCATTTTAAAAAAGGTTGAGCTTGGATTGTCTTGACCTGAAATGGAAGGGGAGAGCACAGGCTAACAACCATAGGATCTATGAAAAAAACTAAAGATCAAAAGTATTAGATCAATCGTATCACTATTTTTTGTTTCTGAGGCAAAAAAAGGGTAGTCCTATACAAGTAAGGATCAGAAAGATTAAACCCCTTGATAATCAATTATCCCGGGTCTAAATATCCTTACAGCTTTAGCACGACAAAAAAAGATATAGTCAATGGAATTTGATATAGGATTTTTCCCCTTGCTATAGGCTGATTTCAGCTCTATTTATTTCCCATAATAATTATGCAAATAGGACTTACGGGAGCATCTCAATTATGTAAATTGCCTACTTTGCTAACGACAAAATAGGGGTTTTAACTCCTAAGATGAGTGTTTCTGCAAAAGTGAGATCTCCCGGAGTTAC
>JAAUPO010000321.1 GCA_012033095.1 Synechococcaceae cyanobacterium RL_1_2
AACGCTGAGATCTCCGTTTATATCTGTACTGGGATCCCATAATGGATCAGCACTAGTTCTGTTCCAGTTTGCATTTAATGGGCCTAGATCTCCAAACCCAACGGTGCCGTCGTAGTTAATATCTGCATTATAGGTAGAGGCTCCCGTTAACGCGATCGGAATTTGGGTATTGCCTACTGCGTTACTAGTAATAACTAAACCATTGGTGAGGTTAAAGTTTTGCCCTGCTGCGGTGGGGGCATAGCTAAGGCTAATGCGTCGGGTGGCAGCGGGATTGATAAGGATGTCTCCCTGGGTACTAAAGTTATGGTTAATGGAGACGTTTGGGCATTAATTTGAATACCAGAAATATCTAAAACGCCAGTTCCGGTATTGGTAATATCAATAAATTTAGTTCTATCGGCAAACGCGGGCCGTACTAAATTTTTGGTAGTAAAACCGATCGCGGTGTTGCCAGTAATAGTATTGAACGCGATCGCGCGATCGGTGGTAGTGCCAGAATTATCGATAATGGAAATCGCCGGAGCTTGGTTGGTGTTGGCGTTAATGGTCAAGGGAGTGGCCAGACCGGTGTAATTAACGGCGGTATCGGAAAAACTAACCTTAAGGCTGGTATTAGTGCTAAAGGTAGTTTTCGCCCTCAAGCGAACCGTTGCTAAGGTTAACGGGAGGGCTTGGTTAGGCCAGTTATTGCCAAAGGTGGGATCAACGTATTGTAGGGTGACACGGCGATCGGTGATGGCATCATTATCATTGTTATTAGTGTCAACCCCATCCAAAATAGCTCCAAAACTCGGAATCAATGAATTACTGCTTACAAACTCCAGTTTAGTTGAATCATAATGCAGTCTTAAACCTAAACCCGTTAGGGTGTTATCTCCATCAGAAACATTATAAATAAGACCAACATCAAATTCTGTGCCGGGAATTATGGTGCTGTTAACAGTGCTTAACTGAATATTTTGGGTAGCCATAGGTTCGTAGAAAGAACAGCGGATAAAAGGTTATATCGACTTGGTAGCTTTTAAGAATTGCGAATATAGACTAGCTTAACAGCAGACTAGTGCCCAATTAAGGGATTTAAATTTTATGTAACTTAATTCCCAATGTACCCAGATCGCTTATTTTTTTAGCTTGTTCTCCCAAGTTAATCACTGTTCAACTCCCAGAAACGCCTTCAGGACTTTTGACAAAATATCCATCACAAGCTCCATTAATTTGAGTAGTTTAGAGGGTAAATTGGCAACTATTTACACTTACAGGACTTACGCAAAAATTTCGATTCTGTCCTGGGAACCATGATGTTTGGAGACCATCGTTCAAGCAAGTTTCCAAAATTTGGGGGATTTGGGGGGCTTTTGCGCAAGTCCTAACTTACTTAGGAATAAGAATTTAATAACATCTAAAACCTAAATATCGATGGGTTACGCTCCCTTGAAGGATACTCTACAAATTTCTAAGTTATTTAATTCATGATCCTTAAACATGCTCTAACAATCCTGCTCTTTAAAAATATGATAGGTTCCTTTCCCCGCCATTTTCGCTTGGTAAAGGGCAATATCGGCACGGTGAAGAATGTCTTCTGGGGTGGGTAAGTTGTTAGCCGTTGGTTGATGACTAGAAGGGTTTAGGCTTAAATATTTTTGGGTTTGTTTGAGATTAGTCACATTGCCAATAAAAATACCAATGCTGGTGCCAGTTTCAACGGTTTCATTGCCAAACCGAAAGGGCGTTCGTAGGGCCACTTGAATCCGTTCTGCCACTTGGATGATTTGCTCTGGGGCACTAATTTTAGTTAGTAAAATGGTAAACTCATCCCCCCCTAGCCGGGCCGCAATGTCTCGATCGCGGATGCAATGGAGTAAACGTTCCCCGATCGCAATTAATAACTTATCCCCCATCAAGTGGCCCAGGTGATCATTAATTTTTTTGAAACCATCTAGGTCTAAAAACAATAGGCCAAATTGATGATTATCATCTGGGCTTAATTCTTGGTTTTGTTTAGTAGCGAGAAGCTCCAGGGCTTCCTGTAACTTGTCCATAAATAGAGCCCGATTGGCCAAACCGGTGAGATTATCATAAAAAGCCCTGAGGTGTAACTGTTCTTTGAGCTTATGGCGTTCGGTAATGTCCTCTACGGTGCCTTCATAATATAAAAGGTTGCCGGCTTGATCCTTGACGGCCCGAGCATTTTCTGAGATCCAAATGATCGAGCGATCTTTTCGATAAACCTGGGATTGAAAATCACAGACAACTTCCTGCTCCTGTAAGGTTTCAATAAATTCAGCCCGACGACCAGGCTTCACGTACAACTCAGTTTCAATATTTTTGAGGGTGCGGATTAACTCATCAGGGGACTTATAACCATAGATTTTGGCTAGAGCTGGATTCGCACTAAGGTAACTACCATCAAAGGTGGTTTGAAAAATTCCTTCTAGGGCATTTTCCACAATCCCTCGATAATTAGCCTCCGCTTGTTTGAGGGCTTCCTCCGTGCGACGGCGATCGGTGATGTCCATCATTAACCCTTCCACCCCAATTACCTGACCCTGCTCATTACAAACCCCCTGGCCCTTTTCCCAGATCCATTTTTCCTCCCCACATTGGGTAAAAATTCGATACTCCAACAAGTAGGTCGAACTTTGGCTTAATTGTTGTTGGCGACTTTTTTCCACTACCGCCAGATCCTGAAAATGTACTAGATCTACAAAATCAATCTGTTGGGATAAAAAGTCTTCCCGTCCGTAACCGGTTAAGGCTTTACAACCTTCACTGATATAGTCAATGGTTAAGCAATTGCCATAGGTCGCGCTGAAAAAAGTGCCCGGAATGGTATTAACTAAAGTACTTAATTTCTGTTGACTAGCTTGGAGTTCTAGTTCGGTTTGTTTTCGCTCGATCGCGATACCCAACTGTTCCCCCACAGTCATGACCAAGCTAATTAGTTCTTGATCTTCGATTAATGTCATAAACGAAAAAAATACCATCACCGCCAAGACCGAGTTTTCCCCTTTAATCGGAACCCCTAAGGCTGATTTCAAACCATACTTTTGAGCTAATTTATATCTAATAAAAAAAAGGCTCGATCGATACATCCTTAATCCAGATTACCTCCCCCGTAGCCCAGACTTTACCGGGGACTCCCACCAAAGGGGGAAAGGTAAAATTCTTGCTTTCCTCCCTAAATTTTTTAAGTACAGCTCTGGTAAATCATGGTGGTGGCCCATATACCAAGCCGGATGACATTCCAATTGCCGTTGGTCATGGGGCGCGTGCCACACTTCGACAAAATCCCAGCCAGTGGTTTCACAGATTTTAATGATTGCCCGCTGCAACATATCCCCAAAATCTTGGGCTTCGGCAATGGTATCTAAGGTTTCTTGTAATAATTCCTTCGTCTTCACAACTTGGCGATACCTTTTGAGATCCCCAATTAAATTATGGTACAGATGATCGTTGAGTTTATGTTGCTGACTAATATCTTGAAACACACATACTGCTAATCTGTCAGCGGCGATTTGGTTTAATCTATCTGGGCGATCGTCCTCTAAAACATTAAAGGAGACAATACAACAAAGTTGTTCCCCGGCAGTGTTGTAAACCGGAATTTCATAATTTTTCAGATAGGCCTTTTGGTTTAAATATTGGCCTAAAATTTCCCAAGCGACGCTACCAAAAATGTCCCTAGCCGCATAGTAACCTTTCTCGATCGCTCCCACCGACAAAGATAATAAATCCATCAATGATCCATTGTGCTTAATAATCGCACCATTACTTAAATCAATGATGGCTGTGGGAATAGGTAAATGTTCTAGAAAATAGGAATCCGACACTAAGTCAAGGGACACAACGTTAGTTTGGGCAAACAAAAAATTTAGTTATGACAAGGATAGATTAGATGGTTAATTATTTCTCAATAGTGCATGCTATGACGATCCCCATACCCTAATTGTTGCCCATGAACCCTTTAAAAAATTAACTGTGGTTGGGGTTGTAACTACATCGCAATCCTAAATAGCTTGTGGCAATTGATGACACTCCCTAGCTAAGAATGTGTTTGAAAAGCCCCCCTTGCCCCCCAGTCTGGGGGAAATCACCTAAATTTTAAGCAATAAAGTTCGCCAAATTGGGGGATTTAGGGGGCGACTCCATAACATTTGATACTTTTCAAACACGTTCTAAGGTTTGCGCAAAAAAAGATTAGTGAAATACCCCGTAACAGTTTAAGCCCTAGGCCCAAATGGCTAAAGATTTTGAATAATCGCT
>JAAUPO010000322.1 GCA_012033095.1 Synechococcaceae cyanobacterium RL_1_2
GGAACTTAATTGCTTAAAATTTAGGTAATTTCCCCCAGACTGGGGAGCAAGGGGGGCTTTTGAAACAGCCTATTAGAACCATGATCATTACAGATCAATTTAATTAATCAATTATTTTAATAAATTTTAATTTAATTATTTTAATTAATTGAATTTGATTCAAGATAGGTAACAGTTGTATCTTTGTGGACGATTAATTAGTCTAATTAGTCAAAACCCTCTACTAACCCGACTAGCGATCGCGATTGATTAGGGTTAAAAATGGAAAGGGGATGAAACTACACCACAAAGGAGTTAAGTACTCCCACTACGATTACTAAAGCGACCCAGATCGCAGAACCCAAGTAAAGTACAGATTTAGATTGATCCCATTTTTGAGGGGTAGCATAGGCCACGGGGACATAAACCACCATCGCGAAGGATAGAAATACGAGTAGGGCTAAGGTTACTTGAAAGATAAAAGTCATAGTTGATTTCTCCTAAATTTCTATAAAACAAGGTTGGATTTATAGGAAACTTTAAAAAATTGGAAATTATGGGTAATTTAAGTAATTAATTAAAAATACAATAAAGCAATTGCTGGGGATTGTGCTAATTTTTGCTTAGTCAAGCAATATTGTAAAAGCTTAGTTAAGCTTTGGGCAAGAACCCTATATATCAGTCTCCAGGAAAGTTATGGCCGAACCCCTCATTGAACTTCGAGGTATTTCTAAAGCTTTTGGGCCTAAGGTAATTTTAGATGAAATCGATTTAACGATCTATCGAGGGGATGCGTTGGTGGTGATTGGGCCTTCTGGTACGGGTAAATCGACCATTTTAAGGATCATTGCGGGTTTATTGGAACCGGACAGGGGAGAAATCATCATTCAGGGTGAACCCCGTCAGGGCCTAATTGAGGATGATAATGACCCGATCGGTATTAGCATGGTTTTCCAGGGGGCGGCCCTATTTGACTCCCTGACCATTGAGGAAAATGTGGGATTTTTGTTATATCAACATTCCCATCTTAGTCGCTCAGAAATTCGGGAATTGGTGCAGAAAAAATTAAGAACGGTGGGGTTAAAGGATATTTGCGATCGCTACCCATCGGAATTGTCCGGGGGAATGCAAAAACGGGTGAGTTTTGCCCGGGCGATTATGCCTAACCCAGAACGGCCCAAGATGAATCCTGAGGTGATTTTGTATGATGAACCGACGGCAGGTCTAGATCCGATCGCTTCTACCGTGATTGAAGATTTAGTCAGGGATTTACAAAAATCCGGGGAAAACTGTAGTACCTACGTCATGGTGACCCACCAGGAAAGTACCATCCGTCGCACCGCCGATCGCGTCATTTTTCTCTATGGGGGAAAGGTACAATGGGAGGGCACGGTGGAGGACATCGATCATACGGATAATCCCCTGGTCAGGCAGTTTTTTTACTGCTAGCACCGAAGGGCCTATCAGTGTGGTGAATTAGGTTGTGTTAAACATAGGGGAAAAGCCATGGCCCATCTACAATTAGGATTATTGATTGCCATTGTGATCGCGGTTAATCCCTTAGCGATTGATCCGGCCCGTAGCCTTAGCCCCCCGGTTTTGAGTCCGATCGCCTTAGAACGTACAGATCCAGAAATTTTATTTAACCAAGGTCGGGTGAATGACGCGATCGCCGTCCTCAAAAATCTTACCCGTCAAGGGGGCTTGGCTCCTAGGGCGACGGCCTGG
Organism: Synechococcaceae cyanobacterium RL_1_2; assembly: GCA_012033095.1. GTDB lineage: Bacteria > Cyanobacteriota > Cyanobacteriia > Cyanobacteriales > JAAUPO01 > JAAUPO01. The sequence continues at coordinate 1,708 of JAAUPO010000322.1, forward strand.
CGCAACCTCGCTTTTTTATACACAAAAACTGGCCAATTGCCCTTAGCCCAGGATGCCATTAATCAAGGTTTAGCGATCGCACAGGAAGTAACAGCCCAACCCCAACAATTAACCCTCACCAGCGATCTGCAAGCAGTGCAGGCCCAACTTTATACCGCAACCGGCCAGTTAGAAAATGCGGTGGAGCTCAATGCTGCGATCGCTGCTAACTATAAACAATTAGGGGATTTAGAAAAACAATTACACGCCACCCTAAACCAAGCCAATGCCCTCCAATCTTTGGGGCTATATAAACAAGCTCTCAAAGTTATGGCCCATGCTACGTCCGAACTGCAAACTGGGGAAGATAGTCCCATCAAAGTACAAGTTTTACGGCAACTGGGGGATGTGTGGCGGGGAGTGGGAAATCTACAGCAGTCCCAATTAGCATTGATCGCTAGTTTAGAAATTGCCCAGGAATTAAACCTATCAGCAGAACCGGCGGAAACCTTGGTTAGTTTAGCTAAAACTAGTCGTCTTCAAGGTAGTGTGAACCAAGCCTACCGTTACTATCAACAAGCGATCAAGAGTACCCCATCCCCAACATTAGCCATACAAGGCCGCTTAGGTCAGATGGAGCTATTAGTGGATGCCGGGGAATTAATCACCGCCCGTAAGTTACTCCCCGCCCTCATCGAAGATTTATCAACCCTCAGTCTTTCCCAAGGCTCCATCCATAGCCACCTCGCCCTAGGACGCATTTTAATTAAGTCTGATCTCACCCCAGATATAACGACCATTAGTCAACTTTTTACCACCGCCTACGACCAAGCCCAACAATTAGGCGATCGCTCAGCCCAATCCACCGCGATCGGTCTATTGGGCCAACTTTACGAACAACACCAACAATATGACGAAGCCCTTACCCTTACCCAACAAGCCTTGGTGCTAGCCCAAGGAGATTTAGTGAGTCCGATCTCCTATCAATGGCAATGGCAGCTAGGGCGTATCTATCGAGATCAAAATAACCGGACAGAATCCATTAGGGCCTATCGTCAAGCCGTAGATAGCCTCCAGACATTGCGCAGTGACCTAGTCGCGATCAGTGCCGATTTACAATATTCATTTCGGGAGGAGGTAGAACCGGTTTACCGGGAATTGGTGAGTTTGCTATTAGCACCAGAAGCCACCCAAGCCGATTTAATTCAAGCTAGGGAAGTGTTAGAACTTTTACAATTAGCCGAATTAGATAACTTTTTTCGGGATGCTTGTTTAGAAGTCAAACCAGTCCAAGTAGATAACATTGATCCCACCGCTGCCATCATTTATCCCATTATCCTTGACGATCGCGTAGAAGTAGTCGTGGCGTTACCCGGCCGAGAATTAATTAATTATAGTGCCCCCATTCCCAAGGCACGGATTGAATTAACCATCTTAAAACTAAAGCGCAATCTTGCTAGTGGCAGAACTAGGGGCTTACTCCAAGATGCGGAAAATATGTACGATTGGTTAATTAAGCCGATCGCGACTGAATTAAAAACCCAGGGCATTAAAACCCTAGTAATCATCCCCGATGGCTCCCTGCGGAATATTCCCCTCAGTGCCCTCTACGATGGCGAAAAATTCCTAATTCAACACCATAGCGTGGTGGTAGCCCCCAGTTTACAATTAATTGAACCCCAGGCCCTCAATAACCAAAACGTTCAATTACTGACCGCAGGTCTCACCGAGGCCCGTCAAGGATTTAGTGCTTTACCCAATGTGGGGGAAGAACTGCGCCAAATTAATGCCAAGATCCCAGGGGTAACCCTCCTCAACCAAGAATTTACGGAGAGTCGTTTAACCCAAAATCTTCAAGATCAAAATTTTCAAATCGTCCATCTAGCTACCCATGGGGAATTCAGCTCCCAAGCGAAAGATACCTACCTCCTGACCTGGGACGATCGCATCAATATCAACGAATTAAGTGCCCTATTTAACCAAGATCAAAAACAAGTAGAACCGATCGAGCTATTGGTATTGAGTGCTTGTAAAACCGCTGTGGGGGATAGCCGTGCTGCCCTAGGCTTAGCGGGGGTAGCCGTAAGAGCTGGAGCAAGAAGTACCCTAGCTAGTCTTTGGTACGTCAGCGATGAAGCGACCTCCTTACTGATGACAAATTTTACGCCAACCTTGCCACCGGCACGATGACTAAAGCCGAAGCTCTTCGCCAAGCCCAAGTTAGTTTATTAGAAGAAGGGGAATTTATTCATCCCTACTATTGGTCGGCTTTTATGTTGGTGGGGAACTGGCTTTAAGCCCAGGAACCTGATGAAATAACAAAACAGTAATCGTTGTTTAAACCATTGTAAGAATACCAATGGCTAATTTATTACCTTTAGGACTTACGCAAAAATTTCGATTCTGTCCTGGGAACCAAGATATAGTCTTTTTGAATAATTACAGGAAACAAATAGGGCTGAAAGCATTCCATAGCAAGGAAAAACTATCCCATAGTAAATTAAATTGACTATATTTTGGGGATAATCCTTCAAGCAAGTCCATCATCGTTGGGGTATTTGGGAGGCTTGGGCG
>JAAUPO010000017.1:0-10276 GCA_012033095.1 Synechococcaceae cyanobacterium RL_1_2
TAGCGTTAAGGGAATTCAGGTTCGCGATCGCGTCGAAGTTTTCCAAGAAGCCTAGCCCCAGCAGCAACACCAACCTAATAAAGCCGACTCAAAACATAGTCCGCAATCTCCAACAACGAATCCTTATAGATCGAAGGATGGAGACAATGCAGATAATTCTTTGCTTCCCCACTATGAAAAGCCGCTAACTTCCGGGCTTGTTCAATGCCGGTGGAGTTGAGCACCAGAGCAATTGCTTTCTCCCCATCCCCCTCTTCACTAAATTCCCGCTCAATTAAAGTCTCAAGGTAGGGATTTTCCTCCATGGCATAGAGGGCCGGAGCCGTAATGTTTCCACTGACTAGATCTGAACCCGCTGGTTTGCCTAGGACTTCCGCTGAGGCCGTAAAATCCAAAATATCATCCACAATCTGAAACGCTAAACCCAAATGGCGACCATATTGATACAGGGCGTTACAGGTACTATCATCCATCCCATTGAGCACCGCCGCCGCTTTGGCACTATTTGCAATTAAAGAAGCGGTTTTATAATAACTTTTCTCTAAGTATTCATCAAAGGAAATATCCGTATCAAATCGATTCAAACCCTGGCGAATTTCCCCTTCTGCAAAATCCTTAATCACCTCCGAGAGCAGTTTTACCACCTCTAAGTTATCTAAATTCGCTAGATACCAAGAAGACTGGGCAAACAAAAAATCCCCTGCCAACACCGCAATACGATTATTAAATAAATTATTAACCGTGGGCACTCCCCGTCTAATTTCCGCTTCGTCCACCACATCATCATGGACAAGGCTAGCCGTATGGATCATTTCCGTAATTTCCGCTAAGCGACAATGGCGAGGGGTAATGGTTCCTTCTGGAGCCGTCCCACGAGAAACAAGGAATACGATCACCGGTCGAATACGCTTTCCCCCTGCCCCAAACAGATGCTCCGCCGCTGCACTTAAAATCGGATGGCCGGCACCCACAAGTTGGGTCAAATTGTTGACAAGCAACTCTAAATCTTTTTCTACCGGTGAAAATAAGGAAATTGCTGAAATCATTAGTAAGCCAACTGGGCAGGTGAAGTTTACGAAAGTTTACATAATTTTAACTTTTTTAGTGTAACTTAACCGCCCATGGCCAGGAAAGTTTACTTTTTTCCTAGGGAAATCCTAGGTAAATGATAAATTTTTTAAATCATTTTATTGTCAAAAATCCTAGGGTAATGTTATCCTAAAAATAGCTTATTCAAGCAGTTACAGCTAAATCTAAGCCTCCTTAACTACCCATAAGAATTTTAAAACTCCATTAGCTCCATGGTTAGTGTTTTTTCGCTAGGGATTTGATTGATTCCCAGAGTCAAAACCATCTTGACCGCTGATAGGGTTATCGATTTTCTTTAACATTGGTTTTAAGCAATAAAAAAAGTTAGATCGTCAGAGTTCGATTGTTTAGAGTAATTCTCGATTATCCATCTATTAGGGACATCGTTTTGTGCTCTAGGGTTAAGTTCAACGTCTTACCAGCAATTAGGCTCCCTCGGTAATGCCCTAAGGTTTATCCAGCAAAATTCTCTTTTCCGTTACTAGGCCATAAAGAACGTTTATGGATACTTAGTCGGGGTTTGGGAGAGGGATAGAACCTTAGGTGAGGCGATTTGATTCCTTGCCACAAATCTTGGTTCTTCGTAACTGATGAGATGTTGACCCTAGAACCTTTGTTGTGTTGGTTTCGTTAAGGACAAAAACTTCCAATTTTTTATTTACGGTTTATTGCGGCTAACTTTGCTTAGCTTCGCGATCGCTCGTAAATTTTAGCTCAGGTTCAAAGGTGTGGTTTTTCATCGTACCCGCGAATAGTGGGATGGTTTGTGTGATCCCTAACCAGAGCTATTATCCCATTTTTGTTGTTCACCCTCTTCTTCCCTTGGTGTTGCCATGAACCACTCTATCTCTGTCGCGATCGTCATTCCTGTTCTTGCGGTGATTTACCTGTTGATTATTTACCTGATCCTGGGCAGGGCTCAAAAAATCAAGTTCTATCCACTATGGAGTAAGAAGAGTAAAAGTAAAGGGCTTAGCTCCACTGCGGATTTTCCTTCTGCATTAGAAAAAAAGTCAATTATTTAGACATTTTTGACTACTTTCGATTACTGACTTGTTTGATAACTAAGGCGATTATTCGTCAGTATAAATAGTACGTTTGTCTTTAGTTTGTTCTTAAAACGTTCATCCTGGGCTGGGGTTTATTCCTCAGCCTTTTTGTTGAGAGAAGTCAGGATTTAAGTTTATAAAATATTGAAAAGGCTAAAAAGTATATTAAGATTGACAAACAAACAAGAGTTTATTTAACAAAACTTTAAGCTTTAGTAATTTAGGAGCAATTTTTATGGCGATCGTACCAATGAGGCTGTTGTTAGACCATGCAGCAGAAAACAATTATGGTATTCCTGCTTATAACGTCAACAACCTAGAGCAAATTCTCTCCATCATGCAGGCTGCGACTGAATCCGACAGCCCTGTAATTCTACAAGCTTCTCGTGGTGCTCGTAGCTATGCTGGCGAAAACTTCCTTCGTCACCTGGTATTAGCCGCAGCCGAAACCTATCCCAATATTCCTATTGCTATGCATCAGGATCATGGTAATAGCCCTGCTACTTGCTACAGTGCTATCCGCAATGGTTTTACCAGTGTCATGATGGATGGTTCCTTAGAAGCTGATGCGAAAACTCCTGCTAGCTTTGAATATAACGTTGCTGTAACTGCGGAAGTGGTAAAAGTTGCTCACTCCGTTGGTGCTAGTGTGGAAGGGGAACTGGGTTGTCTTGGTTCTCTAGAAACTGGTCAAGGGGAAGCGGAAGATGGTCATGGTTTTGAAGGTACTCTTTCCAAAGATCAACTACTTACTGATCCCGATGAAGCCGTAGAATTCGTTAACCGTACTAAAGTTGATGCTCTAGCGGTCGCGATCGGTACTAGCCATGGTGCTTATAAATTCACCAAAAAGCCTACCGGTGAAGTGCTAGCCATTAGCCGGATCGAAGAAATCCACGCTAAATTACCTAACACCCACCTAGTAATGCATGGTTCTTCCTCCGTACCCCAAGAATGGATCGATCTGATCAACCAGTATGGTGGTCAGATTCCTGAAACCTACGGTGTACCCATCGAAGAAATTCAAAAAGGAATTAAGAGCGGTGTCCGTAAAGTAAATATTGACACGGATAACCGTCTTGCCATCACTGCCGCTATCCGTGAAGCAGCGATGAAAGATCCTTCTAACTTTGACCCCCGTCATTTCCTCAAGCCTTCCATCAAATACATGAAGCAAGTATGTCTTGAGCGTTATGAAGCTTTTGGTACTGCTGGCAATGCAAGCAAAATCAAGCAAGTTTCTTTAGATGACTTTGCTGCAAAATATGCTTCTGGTGAACTATATGCTGGCATTAAAGCCACTGCAACTGTATAAATCATGGCAATTTAATGTCCCTAATTAGGGCATTAATTAGTTTGATTTGAAGACAGGTTAAGTTTAGGGAGAGTTGATTCATTCAGCTCTCTTTTTTTGGGGATGTAATCGTTACTTCCCGTTCTCCGGTTTAATACCAAAACCGTTTTTTTAGTATGGGAAAATAATCTTTATCTCAATTGTTGCTGATATAGTCTTTTCGAATAATTATGGGAAATAAATAGAGCTAAAATTAGCCTATAGCAAGGAGAAAAAATCCTATACTAAATTCAACTGACTATAAATACTTATTCCTAAATTACTTAAATTATTTAAATTACTAATCCATTGCTAATTTTTTAAGGGACTAAAAATTATGATTCCAGGGGAAATAATCACCCAAGAGGGCACCATCGAACTCAATGCCGATCGCGCCACCATCACCATCATGGTGGGTAACGGCGGTGATCGTCCAGTGCAGATCGGTTCCCATTTTCATTTCTATGAGGTAAATGAAGCTCTACAGTTCGATCGCGAAGCCACCAAAGGAATGCGCCTTAATATTCCGGCCGGTACGGCGATCCGGTTTGAGCCAGGGGATGAAAAAGAAGTGGAATTGGTCGCGATCGGGGGTAGCCGTGAAATTTATGGCTTCAACGGCAAAGTTAACGGTGCTCTGGATTGAACCTTTAATGAATAGGACTTACCCACAAGCCCCCTGCCCCCAATGCTGGGGGAGAAATCCCTAAAAAATCCTTAAACTTCCCCTCAATTTGGGGGATTTAGGGGGCAACATGTAAATTCAATTGACTTGATAAACAGCCTCTCAGCAATGCCGATTGATTGATTTGGGATTACCAAGGACTACCGATCATCGTAAAACCGCTCCAATAGTAAGGGTGGGAGAAATTGCGATCGTCAAGTATGGATAATTCGGGGGGTAATGATAATGGCCCATCGGGGGTGATAAGTTGGCCATTGGTAATATAGACTTCCCCGTTGAGCATGGATAACTGAGCCCGTCGTAGGGCTTCGGTTTTAGTAGGGGCAAATCGCAGATCATGGTAAAAATTAGTCATTAAACTGAGGGTGCCTTCATCGCTGACGTTCCATAGACTACCTAGGGCAGATTTTACTCCTGCCATCAGGGCTAAGCCAGCAAAACCCATTTCCGCATCATCGTTCCCTAGGGCTGTCCGACAGGCACTCAATACAATTAACTCCATGGGGGGATCATTTAAACCCAGTTCATTGAGTTCATCGAGGGATAATTTTTGATTGCCCAATTGAATATAGGAATCGGCTGGGGTACCGGGATTAAATTCAGCATGGGTCGCAAGATGAAGAATTCCATAGGTGGCATTGGCCCTAGAGGAAGTTAGATTTTCAATGGTAAAAGCTTCGTTGAGAAAACTTGTGCCCTGCCAAATTTTATTGGAAATGGTTTCTACTTCGATCGGTACTGCCGGAAGGGGAAACTGATCGACAAAGGTATCGGCCCCCATCGCTAAGACCGAATCATTTTTCAGATCCACATAATCCAATTCACTCATGGATAAACTGGGCATTAAACCCACACTGTAATTGGCGATAATGAAATCCTCCCCATCATGGAGAGCCGCGATCGGTATCCCCCGCAATCCCCGATCCATTAAGAAGCCGATATTCGTGATTTGTTGTGCCTCTAGTTCTTCCTCTAGGGGTTTGATGATCAGATTATATATCGCCTGGCTAGGTCTCAAAAATGAGGATTTACGGCGGACATTCGTAACTCCGGCCCTCATGCGTTGGGCTAAAATTAGCAATTCCCGTCGGGTGGCTTGCACTTGTTTTGGATCGGTGGGCCATCTCCGGTAATGAGAATTAACTCTAAGCGATCGTTGAGGGACACTTCTTCCGGGGTTATCCCCTGGGTGGTACCACGGTTAATTAATTGGCCATTTTCGTCTAGTTGCCATTGCTCTGGGGGAAATGCTTCTGGATTTTCCGTAATAATTTGAGCCTTTTGGGATGGGGTTAAGCGATCGTTATTGACCGCCACCGCCACCGGGTTAAAACGAACATAGAGTAGGGCTGGTTTTTCCCCGGTTTTATTGGCGATATTCCTTAAACCTTGACGGGCTTGGGCTGGGCTAACGGGATTCCCCTTAATCCCAGTAAAAGCTTCAAATTCGTTAGTGAAGCTTTCCTCAGCAGCAACAATGACGTTATCCGTGGCAATATCTACACTGGTGGGGGCACTATAGAGCGTCGGCACGTTAGGACTGGCATCTAACAGTAATATCTCCTGCTCTGGATAGGGTACCTCCCCTGGATTGGAGGGAGCTTCTGGCTCAATGATGGGCTCATCTTTACTAATAATTTGAATATTGTTCTGGGTGTAGGTAAATAATTTGGCGGTGGGGGGCGCAATGGTATTAATTTGATTATTAATCAAACCACCACTAATGGCTCCCGCAGTGCCATTGACCCGATTATCGCCGATAATAAAAGGAGTCTCTCCGTTACCACCGTGGCGAATTACGATCTGACCGTTAGCAATGCCCCCTGCGCTGGAAATTGTGGCATTGACACCGTTTTGATCCACAAAAGTATTATCTGCCCGGAAAAATCTATCTGTGGTAATGTCAATGGTGCCCCCTTGGCCTTGGCTGCCCCCCTGGCTATTAAGGTAACCGGTGGTAATGTCGCTGATCGGGTCTAGGGAAATCTTTCCTCCATCTCCGATCGCGCTGCTGCTGTCTAAATTACCAGTGCTAATAGCAATAGGGGCGTTAACGATAATATCTCCACCTTTCATGGTGCTGGAGGTGGTTAAATTTAGGGTATTGACCCCACCGTCTTCGCTCACAATTTTAATGGCATTACCGCTGGTGGTAATTTGGCCCAGGGTAATATCCTGTTGAGCGGCAATGGTAATGGTGGCATTATCTTCCCCCCGTAACGAACTACCAGGGGGATTGGTGATGGCAATCCCTCCCATGGGGGCGGTAATGGTCACTGGATCGGAAAAGATAATTTCTTGACTATTACCTTTAAATTCAATATTTCCATCGATCGCGGTAATGGTGATCTGGCCAAATCCGGCTTGGATTCGATTTAATTCTGTTGGGCTTAACTCTAACCATTGGGGCTGATTTCCTGGGGTATCCCCGATCGCGATGGTTTGATCCGGACTGAGGGGGGTAATGGTTAATGCCCCAGTACCGGCAATATCTCCTTCAATATTAATTTCGTCCCCTTGGAGGGTTAAATTCCCTGTGTTGCCTTGAATATTACCGGTGAGTAAACCCTGTTCTGTGAAGGTAATGGTTTCGTTGCGATCGTTACCGGTGAGGTTCTGAATATTGGTAAAGCGAACGGCCTGATTCAGATTACCGCCATTGCGATCTGAGATTTGCCATTGGTTGTCCCGGTTGCCCATACTAATCAGCTCGTGATTGCCGTTGGGTTCTCCTCCGTCAATGGTGACATTAACGTTATCTTGCACCTCAAAGCGGTTATTACCGGCTCCCCCTGCAAAACGTTCAAAGTTTTCAAATTTAATCCCCGCTACGGTGGTGGCCACAGCATCAATGTCAAAAGTATCGTCTTGGGCCGTACCAATCCCTTGATCTTCGAAGCGAGAACCAACTACGGTTTCAATGTCGTTAAAATCCTGCCCCTGGGGCTAGGGTCGCCGTTGTTAAATCCACGATCGCGGCTTGATCCCTTGCACTAAAATCGATGGTATCCGCTCCCTGGCCCCCTGCGATGAGGGTGGGTAAGGGGCCGGAACCGTTCAGGTTAAATCGATCGTCACCGTTTTGGCCTCTAATTTGTTCAAAATCTTGGAAGGTAATGGTGCTGTTATCTTTGATAATGCCATTAGGGGCGATCGTGAAGGTGTCATTTTGTTCTGTACCAATCAATTGATCTTCTAATCCAGACCCAACAATGGTTTGAATTTGTTGATAGTTCTTAATTTGTGGTAGGGCCCCATCTCTGAAATCGTAGGTAATGGCTTGGTTAAATTGGCTATAACTGATCGTATTGTTCCCTGCTCCGCCGTCGATCGCTGTGGTGGATTGTCCCCCCGGTAAAAGTAGAAATCGATCATTGCTATCCCCACCAGTGAGGGTCTCCAGGGATCGATAGGTCAGGGTTTGGTTGATGGTGCCTCCATCAATTTCCGTAATTTCAATTTGGTGATCAATGCCATCGGCCATGGTTAAGAGATCGCTACCGGTTTCCCCATCAATTTCTCCATTAATGGTTGCTAAGGCCCCTAAAATGAAGCGATCGTCCCCTGCTCCACCAAATAGTTTCCCGTTAAAATTAACCCCACTTTGAATAGTAAAAGTATCGGTTTGGGTGCTGCCCCGAAACTCTTCAAAACCAGCAAAGGCTAACGTTTGTCCGGTGATACCCTGCACCGTGCTTTCATTGTTAATATCGTTAAATTGAAAATCGTTACCGTTGGTATAACCGATAATTTGATCCGTATTACCGTTACTGCCGACTAGGCGATCGATATTACTGAAATTATTAACCGTAACTCCAGTAATGGTAAAACTGTCTAAATCCACAGTGACGGGGGTCGGATTGGGACTAAAATCTAGACTGTTGCGGCCATTGCCTACCACCCCATCCAGGGTACCGGAAACCCTGGCCCCTGGGTTAATCACAAAACTGTCAGCTTCTGTATTTCCTAATAGGTTTTCAAAGTTATCGTAAATAACACCGTCAATGGCCGTTAGGTCTGACCCTAATAAATTGAATTGATTATTTTTGGCTGCCCCAATTACGGTATCGCTGAAATTATTATCCCCAATAACTTTTTCAATATTGGTAAAGGTCATTGTTCTACCGCTTTTACCCGTAATGGTGGAGTTATCAAGGGTAACGGTTAGGGCCCCACCATAATTGCTGTAATCAATCACGTCTCCAGGGGCTAGCGTGGGATTACCTCCATCGATCTGGCCGGTTAATGCGCCATTATTGGTAAAAATGAACGTATCGTCATCTATGCCTCCGGTTAAATTTTCGATCGCGGAAAAGTTGATCCCGGAGGTATTACCTTGATTTAGTCCTGCGATCGTAAAGGTATTAGAACGATCTAACCCAATCAGGGTATCCCCCTCTACCTTGCTCCCCACAATGGTTTCAATGTCATTAAAATTGGCAATATTATTGGTATTGCCCTCCTCTAAATTAATGGTCACTGCACTATTGGAGGTGCTGTAATCTAGGCGGTCTAAGCCATTACCGCCGTTTAATTGGGTAATGGTGGAATTATTGGAGCTGAAATTAAAGAGATCGTTTCCATCTTGACCAGCGATCGCTCCTACAAAATTGTCGGCGATCGTGAAGTTATCATTGGCGTTCCCTCCAACGATGGATTGGAAATTACTGAAGGTAATATTATTTAAACCATTATTGAGAACCCCTGTTGCGCCTAGGGTAAAGTCGTTATTGGCGTTACCACCAATGAAAATATTGGGGTCATTCAAACTACCTTGATCGCTACCGACAAAATTATCAATATTGCTAAAGCTATTGATCTTGGTGGCGTTATTTTTGCTTAAGTCAATGGTAACTGGAGCGGTCTGATTGAATAGGAGGGCATCGATCGCGGTGTTATGGCCGGTGATGCTGCCATCCCATTGACTTCCATTGGTGACAACGTAGGTATTGCCGCTAGTACCACTGAATAAATTTTCAAAGTTACTAAACTGGATGCCTTCCCCGAAAATGGTGTTTACTCCGTTAATCGTGAAGGTTTCATTGTTGTTGGAGGCGTTAATGCGATCGGTAAGATTGGTGGCACTACCGACAATGTTTTCAATCTGACTAAAACTTAAACTATTGTTGGCAGTCTTGGTTTCCAGATCAATGGCTACTTCCCCGGTAAAAGCACTAAAGTTGAGGGTATCTCCTAAACTGGTTCCCCCCACGATCGAGCCGGTTAAATCGCTCCCATCAACAATGATAAAAGTATTATCTGCCCCGCCTGCAATTAGATTTTCAATACTGGTAAAGCCCCCTCCGATACCGGTGAGGTTTCCTTGATTAATGCCGCTTAGGGTAAATTCAGAATTTACATTATCAGCCGTTAAACTGTCATTACCTCCCTGGCCCGCGATCGTGCCAGTCAACGTTCCCCCAGCTAAAACAAAAGTATCTGCAAGATTACCACCACTTAAATTTTCTACATTGATGAATCCACCACCAAGTCCGTTAGCAGAGCCTTGATCAATGCTTGTAATAACAAAATTATTATTTACGTTATCGGCAATGAATGTATCTATTCCACCTTGTCCATCGATCGCGCCACTAAGAATTCCACCGTTGAGAGTGAATGTATCGTTAACTGTTCCACCGACAAGATTTTGGATATTACTAAAACCATTGGCAATGCCAGTAGCAGAGCCTTGATCAATGCTTGTAATAACAAAATTATTATTTACGTTATCGGCAATAAATGTATCTATTCCACCCTGACCATCGATCGCTCCCGATAAAGTTCCACCGTTGAGAGTAAAAGTATCGTTAGCTGTTCCACCAGTCAGATTTTGGATATTACTAAAACCATTGGCAATTCCTGTCGCAGAACCTTGATCTAGTCCAGTAACTACAAAATTATTATCAACGTTATCACCCGTGAGTTGGTTAACTCCTCCCTGACCATCGATCGCTCCACTGAGAGTTCCACCGTTGAGAGTAAAAGTATCGTTCGCTGTTCCACCGACAAGATTTTGGATATTACTGAAACCATTGGCAAGTCCTGTTGCAGAACCTTGATCAATGCCTGTAATGACAAAAGTATTATCAGTATTGTCTCCAGTTAAATTATTTATTCCAC
>JAAUPO010000017.1:10376-13103 GCA_012033095.1 Synechococcaceae cyanobacterium RL_1_2
TTCCACCGACAAGATTTTGGATATTACTAAAACCATTGGCAATGCCAGTAGCAGAGCCTTGATCAATGCTTGTAATAACAAAATTATTATTTACGTTATCGGCAATAAATGTATCTATTCCACCCTGTCCATCGATCGCGCCACTGAGAGTTCCACCGTTGAGAGTAAAAGTATCGTTCGCTGTTCCACCAGTTAAATTTTCAAAACTTGAGAAATTTAATATATTTTGCCCAAAACGTTGCAGAGTAACTTGGTTAAGTCCATTAACGGTAAAATTATTCCCAATATTAGAAGAACCAATAATTTGATCAGAGCTACCCATGCCACCAATCAATTGTTCAACATTGGTAGCGGTAGCGAAGGGGCCAGAACCGACCGTAAGTAAATTACTCGGATCTAAATTGGCAATGATCGGAGTTGAAATTAAACTTAAATCAATAAGGTCATTAGTTCCACCGGAGCCGTCAACTATACCATCAATTTTTGAGCCATTGTTGAAAATGAATTGATCGATCGCATTACCACCAGTTAAATTTTCAAAACCACTAAAAGTTAATGCTGGATTAGAACCCGCGATTAGTGTGCCCGCATTATTCCCAATAAGAGTAAAAATATTATTTTGGTTAGCTAGACCCAAAATCCGGTCAAAAGCACTACCACCAACAGTAAAACTTTCAAAATTACTTAGACTAAAAGTATTAAGTCCAGTAATTGTATTGGTATTTACATTTAGAGTGTAAGGATCAAGACTAGACGATAAATCAAGAAGATCAAACCCAAAGCCTGGATTTAAGGAACCAGTAATCGTTCCCCCAGTTTGGAACTTAAAGGTATCATTTCCACTACCTGCAAAGATAGTTTCAATGTTGCCAAATGTAAAACCATTGGGGAATAGGATAGGATCAAGGGAACCTTGATTGAATCCAGTAATATTCCAGGTCTGGGTTTGATTAGTACCAACTAAATTACTGCCCCCTGCTAAACTAACCGGATCGTTAAAGGTTAAAGGGGCGTAGAGAGTAACGGTATTACTCGCAGTTACACTATTGAAAATGATATTGCTAAAACCATTTTGCAATGAAGCTAAATCATTGGTGGATAGATTTAATGCCCCATTTTCAACAATGCCTCCTAGGGTCATTCCGGTAGTAGGAGAAATGGTCTGTAAAATCGCATTACCTGTGCCAGCAATAACGGCATTAACTCCAAAAGCCATTTCGTTAGCACGGAAAGTAATATCTCCAGTACCCGCCGTAACGCGGGCATCCCCTTCTAGCTGAATTCCTGTACTACGCTGTTCTATCAGGGTGATATTTCCCCCTTGGCTACTAAGGGCAGCATCTTTTTTGATCAGGATGCCTTGGGTTCCATTGCCGGTAATATTAATATCCCCACCACCGGTTACGATCGCAGCCCGATCCCTAAAAGTAATCCCTTGGGGAGCATTACTAATAAGAGTAAAATCTCCACCACCGGTATTGATTAAACTATTATCCTGGAACAATAGATCTTGGGCCCCGTTGCCATCAATGACCACATCCCCACCGTTGGTCACAATGGACTTGTCTAAATCTAATTTGACTCCTTTAACGCCGTTCCCATCAATAAATACATCTGCACTACCGTTGTTAGTGATAATGCTGCCGGTGAGGGTAACGCCGGTATCTCCTAAAAATTATAGGTGCTAGGATTATTACCATTATTGATAATATCGTTTTTGAGATTTAGTTCCCGTGCGGAATCCACAGTTATATTTAATGCCCCAGCACCATTGTTAGTAATGGGACCATTGAGGGTTATGTTCCCGTTAGTGAATTGGTTAGTGGTAAAGCTGTAGTTGGAATCTTGGGTGGCATTGGTGACGATCGAGGAACCCGATGTAAAGTCTAGTTCCCCTGCGGCATTGAACTTTAGGTCTAAGGCTCCTGGCCCATTCGCTAGGATCGGATCTGCAATGGTCATATCACCAAAAGTACTGGTTAGACGAAGACTAGCCCGATCGCTATTGTTAAAAGTAATGGGGCGATCGATACTAATGTCATTACTGGCAGTGAGATTAAGATCTGAAGCGGTATTCCAACTTAAGTTACCGTTATTGATCAAACTAAGATTATTGCCGGCATCAAAATCCAGATTTAACCGACCTGGCCCTATATTACTAATGGGACTATTGAGCAAAATATCTCCATTAGTAGTCTCAAAACGATAGCTGCTATTACCTAACCCGTTAGCATTAATAGCGCTACTAGATGCTAGTTCAATTTTATCCCTGGCGGTTAAGTCCAGATTAAAGGAGCCTGTGCCAGGTAATATCGAAATAGTATCTTTTAGTTGAATTTCTCCATTCAATGCCACCATCGTAGTGGTGCTATTACCGCTTCCACTGTAGGTTATGGGCCCATTTAGAATAATATCCCCAAAATCCGTGGTGAAGTTATGGGTTCTGTTTCCACTGGTATTATTAAGGAGAATACTGCTGTCATCAAAATCAATATCGCCGGCGGCATTGATTGTTAAATTAAAATTTCCCGCTCCACTATGGGTAATGGCGTTGCTAATAATAACGTCGTTTAGGGGGGAAGATAATTTAATTGTGGCTGAACCATTCCCCGCATGGGTGATTGGCCCATCAACGATGATGGAGCCAGCGGTACTGGTAAAATTGTAAGTATGATTCCCCGCACTATTGCTGGTAATAGAACTTGCGGAGTTGAGGGTAATGTTATT
>JAAUPO010000323.1 GCA_012033095.1 Synechococcaceae cyanobacterium RL_1_2
TGGGGTAGGTCTATTTCGTCAACCCAAATCAAAAATCTTTGTCCTTCAAGCTACCATGCGCTGCTTGAGAGCGATCGGAGAAACCCAACAAACCGGACTCGTTTTCCTTAGCGAAGATAACCGACAAATCCTAGAAGATGAACTAGCTCAAAACTTCCGTTGCTCTATCTCCGAGATGGAAGGAAGCGGTAGTAACGGAGAAGTGATCACTGTTCATGTACGAACACAGAAAAAAATTAAGCTTAAACGGGTTAGGCATCAATACACCATCAAAGAAAAAACCATAACCCCAGGCATTGATCTAGAGCTGGCCCAAGCCCTAACCCCCGAAAACTTAGAGCAATATCAATTAACCCGCATATCCCAAAGTGGCCTAAATTTCAAAGACCCCATAAACACCAAGAAAAAAATAGAAGATGTGACCCAAGTCCGGGAAAAACGGGAATTTAGTGAGTTAACATTGGCGGCTGAGATCGCCCGTTACCTCAATAAACCATGCCTATGGCTCCAACCGATTCTTTCCATGACCACCGACGGCCTAAGGGCAATTCTCGATGCAGTCAATACCCATAATGAACTGCTCTACGACTGGATAATTCCCCGCTTGTTCAAAGAATTTTATGCGATCGAGGATTACAAGCGTAATGAAGAATACGAAGTTGAACTAATCAAACTTAATCAAGACGGTTATCGCATTACCAGCAAACCAGATAGAACCGTCAAGTATAACGACAAAAGAGTCACTGATTACTTAGAAAAAAGTTTTCACCTTGATACCTATTGTTTTGACTCATTACCAGAACAACAATATTTTTGGAGATTGCTAAAAAACCAAAAAATCAAAGAGGTCTATTTTACGGGGATGCTCACCCATGGTCAATCCGAGTTTTTCATTCAGTACATTGACCCCGACTCCCACACCATCCGCAGTTATTACCCAGACTTCCTCTATCAAAAAGAAGACGGAACCTATGTCATCGTTGAAGTTAAAGCCGATTTTATGATCAATGATCCTACTATCCAAGCCAAAAAAGAGTTTGCTCAACAAATGGCGATCGCTAGTGGAATGACCTACACAATGGTTCCTAGTAGCCAAGCAAAAAATGTTGAGATAACTTAAGGTGATTAATGCTCTCACCATCATACTTTCCATAAACCTAAAGCGATCGATTAGCCAGCCGGATTGTTCCTGGTGTCGAGGAGTATAACTGACAAAGGCGATCGTTTCATGGTGCGAGGATTAGACGCGATCGACCCCTAGTCAACAGCAATACCCCAATTTAGGAAAAGCGTTTCTTACCGGTAGAAATTTTCAATTTGGAGCCACGACGTTTCAAAGAATTTCAATGAAGATTTCTATTTTCCAGTTGATTAATAATGTTCGTAATCCCCAGAGATTGATCTAAAAATTGATAACTACCACTAGCTAATTGCATATAGGATCTCATCAATATCCCCAAAGCCGCCACTTGCTTATCAGAATCAATTTGGTCAATATCAATTTTGTTCAGCAAAGCATTGATTTTTTCCAAAGCCATAACACTAGAATTTAAACCACCATAACCACTCCTTTCCAACAAATCCAACGCTCTTTCTAACTTCTGAGCGTAAGCCTGACTCCTAACCTTTGCCGACTGTTGCCTTAATTGCTCCCATTCATACCGCCATTCCGGAGTACGAACATAATTCATGATGGTGGTACGACTAACCCCCAACTCAGCACCAGCCTTTTCATAGCTCATCCCCCCGAATACCAAACCGCAGGCATTCCTAATTCGTTCTTCTTTAGCTAAAGCAACCATCAAGTTCTATCAAGTTCTATCAAGTTCTATCAAGTTCTATCAAGTTCTATCAACCTTATTTTAGTACTTTCGTATTAAATATGCATGGTTTATGGAGTGTAAAGAAAAGTTACAATCTTAAGTTTGGGTGTGATTTGGGTGTAAATAAAAATAAAAAGCCCTGTAAGTCTCGCTATACAATGATTTCATTCAGCTTCCCAAGCTGAATGTCGTCGGTTCGAGTCCGATCATCCGCTTAATACATTAAATGCTTATCCAAAGGACAGTAAGTACCCGATTGAATAAGTTAATAAACTTATTTATTCATTTATTTATTAACTTGACTATAGAGGGAGAGGTAACCCTATCATCCTCCTTGAGAAACTATAGTTTGATCCAACCTTTACGACCAAAAAAAGAATAGTAAAAAGATAGCGATCGCCCCCATAGTCCCTAAACACAATAGATAACCCAAGGGCCAATTCAATTCGGGCATATTCCAAGGGGATTTTTCTGTATTAAAATTCATGCCATAAATACCAGCAATGAACGTTAACGGAATAAAAATACTCGAAATCACTGTCAGGACTTGCATGATTTCATTCATGCGATTACTGACCGATGATAAATAGACATCCATCAAACTAGAGGCCAGTTCTCGATAGGTTTCAATCACATCAATAATCATGACGGTGTGATCATAACAATCTCGATAATATTTAATTACTTCCTCACTGATTAAGGGGTGACCATCCCTAATCAGACTACTGAGGGCATCCCGTTGGGGCCAGATGGTACGGCGTAGGGTCAATAGTTCCCGCTTTACTTGGTGAATACCGTTTAAGATCTCCTGCGTTGGGTTGAACATGGCCTCATTTTCTAAATATTCCAAGTGATCACCAATCTTTTCTAAAACGGGGAAAAAGCCATCGATCACCCCATCCCATAGGGCATAGGTCAAATAATCAGCACCATAACGACGAATGGAACCTTTATTTCCCTGGAGCCGATCGCGGATATGGTGAAAACAATCCTCTTCCGCTTCTTCCTGTACCGTTAATAGATAATGATCGGAGAGGACAAAACTAACCTGCTCTACCCAAAAATCCCAAGAATCGGGCTTGGGTAACACCATTTGGGTAATGATCAAGAGCTGATGATTACTATCATCAATTTTAGGACGCTGGGGCACATTAAAAATGTCCTCTAACATCAGGGGCGGAATCCCAAAGAATTGCCCTAAGCGATGATAAAGTTCAGGATCACTTACCCCCCCCACATCAATCCAAGACACAGAAGGACGATCGATATATTCTAAACAATCTTCTGGGGTAATGTTATCTAATCTGAGCCAATTAAGTTCGTCATAATTAATGAGGGTAATGTGGGAGTGTTCGACATTAACCGGGATTCTTAAGGTGCCGGGAATACTTCCTGGTTCTTGATAGCAATAGGTGAACTCCTCCTTAGATGGGGAATTATCTGTGGTATTAAAGATTAGATGTTTTTAGTTTAAAAAATTTGCTGATCATGGCATTGAGGTGGATTAGAAATTTTTGGTCTTGTTGCCATTAGATTTTTTTGTTTTGAGCAACGGACTTCAGCCGCCCTCAACTTTTTACCTTTTACCTTTTACCTTAATCTAGGTAATGAAATCCAGAAAGTGTTGGTGCTAGGTTGATCTGAAATTAGTTGATCTTTGTTTGATGCCCAGCACCCCCTTACTTGCTATAGTCTAGACGCGAGAAAAGATATCCAAAACCCACTTAAATCAGACCAAATTGATGGGAGATGTCCGGTTAGTGCTTTTGTATTAAAAGTGAGATTGGAGTAACTGAGCCAAGAATCATTTTTTCTCCAGCCTACGCGATCGCCAAACTTACAAGCGACATGATAATCATACTTATTAAATTTACCCCCACAGTCAAGCCAAATCTGTTTTTGCACACTAAAGCCAAACTTGCCACCGCTCGCCTTTAGCCATAACTGATCCATGATCCTTAATTCTAGCAGGGGGAATTTTTGACAATCTGACTCTGTTAAATAACCCTTTTTATCACAGTTAGCAATTCTCAATAATAAACGATTCGTTTCTCCATCTGCGGCTTGCCATTTACCCCCCTGCAACAATTCGGCCAAGGGCTGAAATTTGGCTGGTAGGGGATTATGTTGAGCAATAAAGGCTTTGAGCTTAGTTAAATAATCCTGGGCTGCCCCATGGGTGGGGTGATGTTTAATGGCTTCTTCAAAATCCTGCTGGGCCTGGATTAAATCGAAATAACCACCGAGGCTCCAATAGCTTAAACCCCTAAAGGAAAGGGCTACTGGGTGGTGGGGAATAATCTGTAAAACTTGATTATATAGATCAATAGCTTGGTTAAATTCGCGATCGTTATGGAGTTTCGCCCCTTGCCCAATCAAGGCGATTACGTTCTGCTGCTTCTCCTGTTCC
>JAAUPO010000018.1 GCA_012033095.1 Synechococcaceae cyanobacterium RL_1_2
CGGAGCCAGAATTAATCCCGATGCCAATATGGATTTGATCTTTGCCATCTAATTTACGCCGTTTATTAAACTCAGTCAGACGATGGCGCATCGCGATCGATGTTCTATTAGGTGGCAGTCCCTTGGGTCTTCTAGGTCTTGGAAATGTTCTCATAGAGTGGCTTGACTCGCTTTTTCTGAGGTCATGGTTTTTTTGACTCAGTAGAATACCTCATTTCTAGTATGCGTTTGCCCTGGGGGCGACTCAATAATATTTGATCCTTTTCAGGCATCCTCTTATTTAATCCAAACGGTTTTTGCATTTACAAAAGCCCGAATGCCATCAATGCCTAGTTCTCGACCGTAGCCCGATCGCTTAATGCCCCCAAAGGGAATGCGAGGATCGGATTTAGTCATGCCATTAATAAATACGGCTCCGGCTTCAATTTCATTGATAAACCGTTGTTGCTCAGCGGGATCTTGAGTCCAGGCACTAGCCCCCAAACCAAGATCCGTATCATTGGCCAAGGCGATCGCATCGTCGATATTTTCTACCACGAACACTGAGCTCACTGGGCCAAATAACTCCTGGTTCGCTCCTGGGGCTTCTGGGGGGATACTGGTCAAAATTGTAGGGGGATAGAAATAACCAGGGCGATCGAGACGTTTACCCCCTAGGAGCAACTCGGCCCCCATCTGGACGGATTGATCTACCTGCTGGGCTAATTCCGCCACGATCGCTTCTGTGGCTAGGGGGCCAAGATCAATGGTGGGGTCAGCGGGATCTCCCACCTTCAATGCTTGATATCTGGCCAATAATTGATCAATAAAACTCGTCGCGATCGCTTCATGGACAATCATTCTTTTAGCCGCAATACAAGATTGGCCATTGTTTAACATGCGAGCTGTTACCCCAACGGCAACGGCTTCCTCCACATCCGCTGAAGGCATAATGATATAGGGATCACTGCCCCCTAACTCTAATACCGTAGGTTTGAGGGCTTTGCCGGCGGCGGCGGCCAAGCAAGAACCTGCGTACTCACTACCCGTTAAGGTGGCGGCTTTAACCCGAGGATCGTTGATCACCCCATCCACTAAATCCACTCCGATCAACAGGGTTTGAAATACGTTGGCGGGGAAACCAGCCTCAGTAAAAATTTCAGCGATCGCTAGGGCACATTGGGCACGTTGGAGGCATGTTTGAGTAGTGCCGTATTCCCGGCCATTAAACTAGGAGCCGCAAAACGAAATACCTGCCAAAAGGGAAAATTCCAGGGCATTACCGCCAAAATTACCCCTAGGGGTTGGTAGCGGATAAAACTATTGCTGCCGTCGGTGGGGGCTGGGGTATCCCCTAACATCTTGGCTCCATGGTCAGCATAGTAACGGCACACAAAGGCACATTTTTTAATCTCCGCGATCGCGCTATTAATGGGCTTACCCATTTCCAGGGTCATTAAACTCGCCCAATAATCTACCCGATCTTCTAAAATAGCTGCGGCTTGATATAACCACTGCGTCCGTTGTTCAAAACTAGTGTAGCGATAATGTTTAAAGGCCTGATCCCCGCGATCAATGGCCTGGATAACGGCATCTTTATCTATACTGGTAAAAGTTTTGACGGTTTGCCCAGTGGTTGGATTGATAGTCGCGATCGCCATAGGTAAAAATCCCTCCTAAATCGGGCCAAGGTCAAGGTTCAGATTCGGTTTAATTAACTGCCCAATCATGGCCAATAATTAAATTAACTTTCTATTCCTAAGCTAAACTAAAAACATATTAGTTAGTTTTAACTTTGGTTTTTTGTAACAAAAACCCTGACCGGTATTTTTTTAAGTAGAGTAATCCTAAGGATAATCTTCTTCCATTGTCCCAAAACCATCAGGTTAAGTTTTTAACCTTAAAGCCCCCGTATCCCCGCCGTGAATATGCAAGCAGCTACTCCCTCCTCCGCTCTGTGGCATCGTAAGCCTGAACTGAGAAAGAAATTTATTGCTAAAGCTCAGGAACGGATCCAAAAGATGATTGATCTATACCGCAGTCCTCAGGACATTAGCGATCGGGATGTGATTAAGCAACAATGTTTTAAGCTGCATAACATGGGGGAGAAAGTGCGATGCCCTTTTGGATTGAGATCACCGACCTGGCAATGAAAGCCATTAATAACGGGGATAACTCCTACCGACCCACGACCAAAAGTCATTATTGACGATTTAAAAATTGCTTATAAATTAGTCGCTAGCAACAAAGAGCAAAACATTAAACCTTCTGACAAACTGAAGCAATTGGCTAAATCCAATGTTAACGCCGAAGAAATCAGTATGCTCAGTAACATTTTTGATGAGCAGGAACAATTGTCGGAAATTAGCCAACGGCGGTTTTCTGCCCCTAAGGCTAGACAAAATCAAAATCAAAATCAAGATTTTTCCCTAGATGATGACTTTGCCAGTTTATTCAATAGTCTTGAGGAGTCTGCGGTGGAAAACACAGAAGAGCCCACCATGGAAAATATGGACAATGAGATCAGTGAACTCTATGCGATCTCCGCTGCCCATAAACAGAAATCCTCTGGAGCTGGGACTTCCCAAAAGAAATTTGTAGATGAATTTAATGAAGTAATGGCCCTAGGCAACGACAGTGAAAATGCTGCTTTAGCTGAAAAATTAGGGGAAATTGAACAGTTATTTGAAGAGTTTGAAGAGGATGAATTTACCGATCAAGAAGACCCAGTAGAGGACGAGGATCTGGCTTAATGTTGATGCCCTCGCAGAAGGGGGAGATCAGGATGAGCTAAAGCCCCTGCCCCTGGGAGGGAGGAAAAATGAAAGAGGGCAGATACTAAGTTTAATGTTTGATCAACTAGAAGCGGAGATCGATGGCGATGAACCAGGGGAGAATGATTTTCTCGATGCCTTTGATCTCGACGAAGCCACTGAAGCAGTAGATGATTTAAGCTCCCAACTTGATCAAATTACAGGCCTGTTTGACGAGGACAGTGAATCCCATAAGGGAGGGGCCGCAGCGATCGGGAAAAAGCTGACACCACAGAAATCCTAGAGGATATTAGTGCTGTTTTCAATGTTCCGGAGTCCATTACAGAAGAGTCAATGTTTGGTCTGAATAAAGATTCAGGGTTAACTCTGATCTAGTGGATGAGCCAAGCCAGGGATTTTCTTCCGTGATCAAGGAAATTTATTACTACGATGGTCTGGAAGAATTAGCAGATTTAATCGATCGCGAACCCACCGCCATCATTAACGTCCACCAGCTAGAACAAATATTAGAGCAATCATCCCAAGAGACTATTCAAGCTGAAGAAGATTTTAGCTTTATGGATGACATGGTTTCCGACATTAGCCTTGGGAAAGAATCTTCCATTGATGACGATTTCAAAGATTTAGAAAAACTATTAGAAGACACAGAACGTTTAGCCGGGGGAGCGAGTTCGGCCAAAAGTAGTGGGAATGCAAGTACATCCCGTCCCTCCGTTAATAAACGGCCTACGCGGGCTGCGGCTAAATCCAATATCTTTGATCAAACCATGAAGGTATCGGTGAAACAACTGGATAACCTCAGTAATTTGATGGGGGAATTAGTTGTTAATCGCAATACCCTAGAACAGGATCAAGAACGCCTACGGCAGTTTGTCGATAGCCTCCTAGAAAGGGTGCAAAAACTCAGTGATATTGGTGGCACCATGCAGGATCTATACGAAAGATCCCTGTTAGAAAGTTCTTTACTAGCCAGTCGCGGAAAACAGTACTACGATCGCAACACCACTGTCCCTGGAATGAACCATCATCACCAAGATGATGAATACGATCCCCTAGAAATGGATCGCTTCAGTGAATTCCACGAATTAACCCAAGAAATGATTGAGTTAATTGTACGGGTGAGGGAATCCTCCTCTGATATTCAGTTCATTGTGGATGAAACCGATCAGGTGGCCCGCAATCTGCGCCAAGTGACCACCCAACTCCAGGAAGGTCTAAATAAATCCCGGATGGTACCCTTTTCCCAAACCACCGATCGTTTTACCCGCTATGTTCGGGAACAAGCACGCACCTACGACAAAAAAGCCGATTTACACGTAGAAGGCAAAGAAGTTCTCATCGATAAACTGATCTCTGAACATCTATCCGATCCGATGAAGCATCTAATCAATAATGCCCTCACCCACGGCATTGAAACCCCCCAAGAACGCAAATCCGCAGGTAAAGTCCCTACAGGAAAAATTTCCATTAAAGCCTTCATCCAGGGGAACCAAACCGTTATTTCCTTTGCCGATGATGGGGCCGGCATTAACGTCGAACGGGTCAAAATGAAAGCCGTGGAAAAAGGCCTCGTCACCAGAAGCGAAGCCCGTAACATGCCCAAACATGAAGTGTATGATCTTCTCTTCCATTCTGGTTTTTCCACCAAAGATCAAGTAGAAGCCCTTGCTGGTCGCGGGGTGGGGATGGATGTTGTCCGGACTAACCTCAGTGAAATTAGGGGGTCAGTTACCATTGACTCCAAGCTAGGCCAAGGAACAACTTTTAATATTCGCCTACCCCTGACCCTGAGTATCTGTAAAGCCCTCTGTTGTGTGAATGATCACGCTAAAATTGCCTTTCCCATGGATGGGGTGGAGGATATGCAGGACTATCTACCCGATGAGATCATCACCAATGAAGAAAATCAACACTGTGTGATGTGGCGCGATACCCTATTGCCAATCCGTCCCCTTTCCCAACTGATTAGCTACAATCGCCAATTGAGCCGCGCCACCGTGTATGGAGGCAGCAAAGAAGATGAAACCATTTCCGTGGTCGTACTGCGCAGTGCCGGGCAACTGTTAGCGATTCAAGTTGATCAGGTGGTGGGAGAACAGGAAATTGTAATTAAACAAATTACTGGGCCGATCCCTAAACCCGCTGGGATTGCGGGGGCCACCGTGATGGGGGATGGCTGTGTAATGCCGATCGGGGATGTACTAGAGCTAATCGAAATTGCCGAAGGTATTCGTAGTAAAGAAATCGGCATGGGCGGAGTTGGCTGGAGTCCCGCGGCCCAGGTCATAGCAAAACCTTCCTCCACTGAATTGGCCGAACCCCTAGTACTGATCATTGATGATTCGATCACGGTGCGGGAATTATTATCCATTAGTTTTACGAAGGCTGGTTATCGCGTAGAACAAGCCAGGGATGGTCAAGAGGCCTGGGAAAAACTCAAGTCCGGTTTACCCTGCGATATTGTGTTCTGTGATGTAGAAATGCCAAGGATGGATGGTTTAGAATTCCTGAGCCATGTCAATAATGATCCTAAGCTCAGGAAAATCCCTGTGGCCATGCTCACCTCTAGGGGGGCAGAACGCCATCGCCAAGTTGCAGCCGAAAATGGAGCTAGTGGCTATTTCACCAAACCTTACCTAGAAGAGGTGTTACTGGATGCCGCCGAACGAATGATCGGAGGAGCGGTGTTATTGGAAAATAGTATCCGGGAACCTCTCCTCAATCGGCAAACGGAAACGTCATCGGTGGTTTCATTGGATCACGATGGCGATGGAAACACAATGGCTGGCCAAGGTGCTGTCCCTGGGCTAGGGGAGGAAGCATCCCAAGCTAATGGCAGCAGCTCCCCCCGCCGCAAAATCTCGCCAGACCCAAAATAAAGTATTGATCATTGATGATTCGGTCACGGTGAGGGAATTACTTTCCATGACCTTTAGAAATGCTGGGTACGAAGTCGAGCAAGCCCGCGATGGGGAGGATGCGTGGAAAAAATTAAACGAAGATCCCACCATTGATGTGGCTTTTTGTGATATTGAAATGCCCAAATTAAATGGTTTGGATTTGTTATCCCGTATTCAAGAAGATCAAAGCTTAACCCATATCCCGATCGCGATGTTGACTTCCCGGGGGGCGCAAAAAATGCAAAAGATTGCAGCCGATCGCGGGGCTAAGGGCTATTTTGTAAAACCGTACTTAGAAGAGGTTTTATTAGATGCAGCGGCAAAAATGATTGAAGGGGAAAACCTACTAGCTTTTTAGGCGAATCGGAACAAAGCTTTGATGGCTACAGCTATACTTAAGTTTGCCCCTGTTACGATCAAGGATTTATGTTGAACCTAAATCTAAAGGAGATCGCGTTAATAGTCTGTAGTTTTAGCCTCTCTAGCTGTGGAATCTATCCTCGCATCCTAAACTTAACCTTTGACCCCAATGGTCGTGGTGTCAATAGTCCTGCCACAGAAATAGATCCCCAATCCGTTTCCAAATATGTAGTATTTATCTCCGATCGCAACGGCTCCCAGGACGTTTATTTATATGACGGAGACCAACGCAATCTTTTGAATTTACCGGGGTTGAATGCCCTGGATGAAATTGCGAGCCATCCTTCCATTTCTAGCGATGGCAGCTATGTGGTGTTTGCGGCTAACCATAATGGCCGCAATGATATTTTCTCTACGAGCGCACTACGGCCCAAAAGCGAAACCTTACCGCTGATCTTGCGAGTGAAGTGAAAAATCCTGTCATTAGTGCCGATGGTTCCACGATCGCCTTTGAAGTGGGTCAAAACGGTCAATGGGATATTTTTGTTTATGATTTTAATGGTCAAAAAATCAATTGACCTCGTTTTCTGTTCCGTCGATAGCCGATTAGAACATTTCTAAAAACCCAAAGCCGTTACTCCGTAGCGATCGATGATAGTCGAACCCTATACCAAATCCGTTTTATCAATAGTTCGGACACTTTTTTTGACGAAGATACAAGGCTTACGAGGCAAGATCTCCCGCCTTTCCCGATTTAATTGGCTGTCTGCAATTTCGCTGACTTAACTTTAAATAAGACTTAAAGACAATGCCTTATATAACCCATTTGAGATCTTGATCTTGAACAATAAGGCTTTCAGGTATATCGCTTTTAATGGTCAATGTACAGTAAGACTTGATCCGAACAAACCTTAATCAAAATGAACCTGATCAGGATGAAATCAATACAGTTCAAGCATTACAACTCTACCGATAGATCTAACTACAGGACAAAAACCTTAAACCCTTGCCTCACAAGGACTCTAGTGAAGTCGACTGTAATCCTCGCCGCGTAAATCTTTCAGACCTATTTACAGTTTTTTAGCGCAACTTTTGTCCTAGTAGTTAGCTGCTATCTATAAATTTAGGGGGGCTTGTGAAGGTTATTTTGAAGCTTGGTTAGAAATAAATCTATGGAGTTATGGAGTGGGTGGGTTCGAGCAGTTGGGTTTGGTAATGGTTTAGTAATTGTTTTAAATCTGTGTTTTTGCGTAGGCCTTGGAGTTGGGGGTTTTGTTGGGCAAACTCTAGGACGGCGGCGGGATACAGTTCTAGGGCTTGACGAAACTAGCGATCGCGTCCATGGTTTGGCCCATCATGAAGTAGCATATGGTCTTTTGACACCAGGGTTCTTCGCGATCGCTTTGGCTATGGGAGGCCTGGCCATAGGCTTCGATGGCTGCGGCCAGATTGCCGGTATTTTGATAGATCAACCCCTTTTGATACCAAGCCCAGTAATCTTCTGGTTTTGCTACTAACGCTTGATCGTAGGCATCGATCGCGGCGGGATAATTAAGTAAAGCCTTAAAACTATCCCCTTTACGGTACCAACACCAATAATCCCCGATTCTGAGTTCTAGGGCTTGGTTAAAGTGGGTAATGGCTTGATGGTATTGGCCTAAAGCAAAATTACATTGGCCTAAACGATATTCACACCAATAGTCTTGGGGGCGTTGCTCTTGGGCTTGATGACAAACACGCGATCGTTGGGGGAAATCCCCGGTTATTTCCAGATCTAAGGAACCTAAACTGTACCAAGCCCAATAATTATTTGGCTTTAGCTGACAAGCCTTGACATAACCTTGACGGGCCTGGGAAAACCGTTCTAAATCTTCTAAAATATTGCTCGTCCAATACCAAGACCAGTAATCATTGGGATAATAATCCAAAGCCCGCTCATAACTAACTAGGGCATCTTCATACTGTTCCGCTTCCCGTAGGCGATCGCCTTGACTATACCAACCGTTATAACTATCGGGACGACACTCTAATGGTCTAAACATCGTAAACATGGAATACTCACCATCCCTGGGAAAATTGCCTAAACGTTTAGGGAACTGGAGTTACGCCGATCGCTAATTCCTTCCTAATTAATGACAAAGGCACCATGGCGATTTAGATTTCGATAAATCCATGATGCTTTGACACTATTGAAAGGTTCATCAATCGTCAACTCATTCTAAGTAACTAGGGTCGGAAATGCTGTTTAAATCAGCCCCTTGCCCTGCTTCCATTATGACTGAACCGGGGGAAGACTGGGTAGATAATTCCGCTGGTTTGGTGATGATTTCCTCATTATTACTCAATGGTTCCAGGACTAATTCTGGTATCAATTCTGGTGGTTGACTCCTAGAATCCATGGTTTGGGGGGCAAGCCCTAGGGGGGTAACGTTATCATTCTCCTGGGATGGGGACGCGATCGGTTCATGTTGTTCTTGGTTTGGCTCCAGAACCTTACGGATTTGCGGGATATCATCGCTGTCCATCGGGGCATCCTCTGCACCGTCCTGATCTTCTGTTTCCAGGTTAAGTTCTGCCTGGGCGGGAACGTCTAGGGAAGACTCCTCCTGCAACTCCAGAACCTGCTGATTAAGATCTGGAGTTAGGATTTGGTCTTCGATAGTTGCTGGGGTTCGCTCTTGTTCTAATCCATTACCCTCAGGTTCTGAAGAAAAGACTTCCTGGTTTTGAGGTTTTTCGAGTTCCTCCTCCCACAGGGGCATGGAAGCATCAATCCTATCCCCATCAAGCTCCCTGTCTAAACTATTTAGATCAGAATCTAGGTCTAGATCCGGTTCTTCCTGGGTTAAATCTGGATCGTTAAGCTCAACAAGGCCTTCTGGTTCCCCTTGCTGTTCTTCTATCTCCAACTCCGGTGCGATCGGTGGAACATAGGTCGGATCTACAATTCCTTGTACCTGTTCCAAGGGGATGTCATCCCTCATCAACTGGGAAAGGGGATCTACCCCCCCTGGCGTATAGTTAATTACCCTCACGGTACTGTTGAAGGCGTTGTCAATCACTTGGCCTTGCTCATCAATATATTCTAGCTGTACCCAATTTTTTCCTTCGTTAAAACCTTTGAGATAAATAGGTTCCCAGGCATCCAATACAAACTTTTGGCCATTAATGGTTACCCTTACCCGCCAATCGTTTACCCCATCCTGACTGTCGGCTTGGGCAATACTATGGAGGGGGGCATTGGTGAGATAAAAATCCACCATAATCGGTTCTGCGCCATAGTTTCCCGTAGGACGACTATAGGTCAATAGAGGTAAGGCGGGATCTGGATTATTCGTTTCTGTTTTGGTAATGACATGAAATTGGGTTTCTGCAAAAGCCCCTGCATTTTTAAAACTTTCATGCCAAGGCCTGGAGGCAAAGGCCCTTAAGGTATGGGTGCCTGGTTTTAGATCTTCAAAGGTCACCGTTTCGTCAGGATTATACACTGGGACATAGGGTTCATTATCTAGAAATAGATGGAGATGGGGCCCTAAGCCGAAGGTTTCATTTTTAAATAAAGTTAGGTCTTTGACGCTTAACTTAACTTCTACCTTTGTATCCTGTAATAGCTGGTCGGGTTGGGGACTAACAATTTTTACCTGGGGGCGGTTGTAGTAGAAGGCTGAAGATAATTCTTGAATGATTTTGGGTGGGGCAACTTCTACCATCCGGTGGTCTGCTTTAATATTTTCCGGTAAGTCAGGATTAACGGGAGTCGAGGCCTGTAGGCGATCGCTACAGCCTGTGATCGTAAAACTAAATATTAATACCAGAACAATAGAAAAAAGCCTTAACACCGTAATTCTCCCTAGAGCTGAATTATTTCAACAGCTTAGCTTATCTTAGATCAATGTTTTTCCTCGATTGTCCATGGTTATAGTTTTTTGAATAATTACGGGAAAGCAATTAAGCTGAAAGTATTTTACAGTAAAAACAAGTATTCCATACTAAATTAAATTAACTATAGTTTGAGAGCTGATTTATAAAGTCCCCCTGCCGCCAATGCTGGGGAAAAATTCCTGAAAAATCATTAAAAGTTCCCCAATTTGATGGATTTAGGGGGCTTGTGCGTAAGTCTTATTCATAAATAATAAATAGCCTCTGGTGGTCACCGGGCCATGATGGGTTAGGGTCAACGGGCGTTCAAGTTAACGGTAAACCAATCTACATGGATTCCCCAATGAACGTAGGGGCGGCCCAAAGGTTAGGGGTGGCCCAGAGGGCGGGATCATCAGGATCATCGGCAAATGTAATGAGGGTGGAAAGCATGGCTTGGCGTAACGCGATCGCTTTATCACCAGTTTTTTCAAGGTGGCGATAAAATTCCCCCATTAAAAACGCGGTGGAATCATCGGGGACTTTCCAGAGAGTAACGATAATGCTGGGAGTGCCGGCGGCAATAAAGGAACGGGACAAGCCGATCACCCCATCACTTTTAATGGCTCCTTGGGCCGTATCACAGGCACTGAGTACCACTAATTCTGCAGTTAGCTGGAGATCAAGAATTTCATTGGCAGTTAAATAACCTAAATCCTCTCCACTGGGGGCAAGGGCTAGAGCACCAGGGTACCCAGACCCACCATATCTTCTAATAGCCCATGGGTAGCAATGTGTACAATGCGCGAAGAATTAATGGTTTGGATCACTTCTGCCTTGGTTGCCGCTGCCCCGATCAGGGCTTTGGTGTCAAGAAAAGTAGCAATTTGCTGGGCTTCTTCCTCTGCACCGGAAAGGGGGGCGAGGGGGCTACCGGTTTGCAAATTAATGGGCATAGTGGGATTCCCTAGGACTAAATCCTTGGCCATTTGGGGATCCCTAGGAAAACCAACCACAAGGCTATTGGTGGGATTTGTTTGACGGTTTTGGGCCTGTTGTTGGTGGGTAAGGGCTAGGACTTGTATGGAGGGAGCCGTTAACAGGGTGTGGGATTGAATTAAGTACCGTTCTTCTTCGTCTAGCAAGGCGACAAAGGGGACGAGAAATAGTGAGTCCTGGGGAATAAAAATTATTTTTTCTTCTGGATCTGTGGGTAATAGATCTGCGATCGGGGTAATTAAAATTTCATGTAATGTTTGTAGTTCTTCGCCGGGGTAGTAGGGTTCGATAAACATGCCATCCCTAGTACTTTTAACCAACGCTTCTAGGGATCGCGACCCTAGGATGGGGGACAAGGACACCGAGCGAAAGGCTATCTCACCGTCGGGATTAATTACCCACATATATACTTCCTCGTCGCTGAGGGCATACTCCACCAAGGTGGCTTGTTGTTGTTGGGCGATCGCTTGAATCTCGGCGATGGATGGGGGGGCAATGGCGGGGGGATTCTCTTTGAAGTTAGTGGCTAAAAGTTCAATAAAGGCCCTTCCCCGTCCCCGTTCAGCAAGTTCTAAGGCTTCATTGGTTTTATGTTGGGCAATCAGCACCCGCTGTAATAGTTCGTAAGTTTGACTTTGGAGATCGGCTAGGGAAACTTTGTATTCATCCTGTAAACCGGGCCGTAAATTTTCCCACCGAGCGATCGCGTTGTACAATTGCTCCTCCGCTTGGGGCCATTGTTGCAGCTCGAATAGGGCTGTCCCCATGGCATGGAAGGTAGCCCCCATACCACTTTCATTCCCTACGGTGTCATGGATTACAAGGGCCCGACGATAAAAATCCAAGGCTTTGACTAAATCTCCTTGGGATTGATACACCGCTCCAGTATGGGTCAAGATAGTGGCTTGGCCCGCTTGATCATTAATTTCTTCTGCGAGGGTAAGGGCTTGTTGAAAATAATTGAGGGCTTGGGTGGGCTGATTAAGGCGAAGATGGGCATCACCAATAATGTCTAAGGCTAAGCGGGTGCCGAGGGCTTGCAACATGTCCCCTTCTGAACCCGGTTCAAATATCCCTATGGTTTTGCCAAAAATTTCGATCGCATCCTGGGCGGCGGCGATCGCATCGTCATGATGGCCTAATTGGTTTTCAACGAGGGCCAGATTATTGTACAAATCCCCTTGATCGAGATAGATAAATAGGGGGTTGCGATCAAAGTCAAATCCACCGCTACCATCAAGGTAAAGTTCTAATTGGCCTAAGGCTTGTTCAATGCTAGTTTTAGCACCTTGGTACTGACCAATTTTTTGATATAGATTACCTAAATTGCCATAGGAAATAACTAAGCCCCCCGTATCCCTAGGCCTTGTCTAAGCTTGATACTACTTTGATAATTAACGATTGCTTGGCCATAGTTGCCGAGGTTGGTTTGGGTATCGGCAATACGGGTTTTAGTGCGGGCGATACGAACGCGATCATTGGCCTGGGTGTAGCTGCTTAAAGCTGCTTCAAACCCAAGGAGAGCCTGGGCAAAATTTCCTTGGTTATAGGCAGCTTCGGCCAGTTCATAGCCATCCCCTTGATCATCACTAAAAATACAAACCCGAGCTTTGGGCAAGGGGCAAATTTTTTGATCGATGGGATTGTCCATTAAATTGGCCATGGACAACTGGGTTAGGGGAGCTAGGGGCTGAACATCTCTAATTTGGTTTTTAGCCACATCAAGGCTGGTTAAATTGGTTAGGCTGGAGAGGGGTGATAGATCTTCAATCTGGTTATCCAACAATAGCAACATTTGTAATTGCGTTAGGGACGCGATCGGGCGTAAATCTTGAAGTTGTTGGCCCGGCAGAGCCAGAAAAACCATGGAACTAAGCATCATTTGGGCTTGGTCACAGTCCGTAGTCCCCACCTGATCTAGTAACGTTGACACCGTATGGCGGGCCTCCGGGGAAATTTCCTGTTGATGGTGACACCATGCGGTGAAGGTATCGTAATTTTCAGTAGCCTGGACAGTCTGAGCCGCCCTCAATTCACCGCTACTCCCGATCGCTAAATCTAAACCTAAAGTTA
>JAAUPO010000324.1 GCA_012033095.1 Synechococcaceae cyanobacterium RL_1_2
TAAGCACTTTTTTATAGGCAGGACTTACGCAAAAATTTCGATTCTGTCCTGGAAACCATGATATCTGGGGACAATCGTTCAAGCAAGTCCCCCAACTTTGGGGATTTTGGGGGCTTGGGCGTAAAGTCCTAATAGGGATGTGGGATGTTCATAAAGGGGAAGTACTAGGATCCCCCTCCATCCCCCTGAATAGGGAGGACGCAATCTTTATTTAGCTTTTTCCCATTTGTTATAGGAATAAATAACCGATGGGTTGATGGGGTTACTCAATCGGCCTGGCCCCATTCCACTTTATATAAATCCAGGGGATAATCTTTCCCTTTGACGATCGTGGGGGGCATTTTGGTCACGGGGGCAGGGGAGTAACTTAAGCAATCGAGGGTTGCTTGGGAAATAACAATTTCATTGGCTTTAGCCACATTGCAAATCCGACTAGCAATGTTGGTAGTGTCACCAATGGTGGCATATTGAATTAAATTTTTGGAGCCGATATTACCCGCTGCTACCCGGCCAGTATTGACCCCAATATGAATGGAGACCTCTAGACCTCGTTCCGTTGACCATCTTTGATTGAGGCGGGTTACGGCTTTTTGCATGGCGATCGCGGCCCTTAAACCCCGATCCGCATGATCTTCGGTTTGATAGGGGCCCCCATACGGCCAGCAAAGCATCCCCAATGTATTTTTCCAGGGTTCCTTCATAGCGAAACACAATATCCTCCACCATCACGGTGAAATATTCATTGAGCATTTCAATTAATTGGCGTGGGTGCATCAAGGAGGACATTTCTGTAAATTTGGTAATATCGGCAAAAATAACGGTCACTTCCCGTTCCACGATCGCCATCACCCCATCTTCCCGTAGTTTTTGACTGATGGCCTTAGGGAAAAATTGTTCAAATTTACTCCGAATTACCGCTTCTTTTTGAATTTGTTGATAGAGATTGGAATTGTCCAACGCGATCGCCGCCTGGGTGGTCAGGGCGGTTAAAAACTCCAGATCTTCTTCGGTATAAATATTGCCAGCGGTCAAATTATCCACATACAACACCCCAATTACCTCATTTCTGGGCTTGAGGGGAATGCACATGGAAGCGTGAATCTCCTGCATAAACACAGAATGGGATTCATTGAGTCGTTGATCAGCAGAAGCATCACTAGTGAGCAAGGATTCCCCCCCGCTCAAATACCATATTGACAATGGTATTACTGTAGAACTGTTTATTTTCGGGAATGCCACTTCTGAATTTAATAGATTTTTCCACCAACCGTTTTTCCTTAGGATCTAGCAACAAAATAATGGTGCGATCGACCCTCATAATTTCAAAAATAAGCTCTAGAACTTTTTCCAATAAATGTTCTGGCTCGTCGGGGGAGGAAAGCACCTTACTGACTTCCAATAAAATTTTTAATTTATCGACGGTGCGTTGATTATTATCTTGACCCCTCAGTTTTAACACTGTCCCTTTAGTGGGAACGTCTTCCTGGGAGCTAAGTAATTCCTGAATTGAAATTAACGTGGATTTAGGATCTAAGGTGGCATAAACTGCCGGTTGGGTCATTTTGTAGCTCAAGGAAGCCAAGTTATGGGGAGCGATCGAGGAGCCCGTACTTAGATCGTCGGCCATAAATTGGCACATGACGTTACCATAACGAATCCAATCCCCATGTTTAATCTGGGCCTGCTGCACTTGGATATCATTCACAAAAGTGTGGTTGAGGCTGCCCAAATCCTTCACAAAACAATGCTTGTCTTCTACGATAATTTCTGCATGTCGCCGGGAAAGACTTTGATCCATGATCACGATCGTATTATCCAATTCCCGGCCAATGGTGTTAGAGCCACTTTCTAGCTTGTGAATTTCATTTTTTGCGGTAGAAGATTGTTCAATTAGATAAGGCAATGTCCTTCCCTCCCAGGAGCAAGCTATCCTAATTTTGCCATAGTGTTAAAAGATCAAAGGCTAATTCAAAAATTAATTAAGTTAAATCAATAGCTAACTTTAATTTAAGTTATTTTAAAGACAAGAAGTGTGTAAATTATTTTCGTAACTTTTCCCTATGTCCCAAGCCAAAGAGACCATTACCTTAGCCGCCACTTTTTTGCTCACTGCCGGTATTTTAGGGGGAGGCTACTATTTTTTTACCAAGGATAAAAATCCTGAGGGTGGGCAAACTACACCAACCACCACCGAGGAAACTATCAATAACGGTGTA
Source organism: Synechococcaceae cyanobacterium RL_1_2 (assembly GCA_012033095.1). Classification (GTDB taxonomy): domain Bacteria; phylum Cyanobacteriota; class Cyanobacteriia; order Cyanobacteriales; family JAAUPO01; genus JAAUPO01. Next base: position 2,217 of record JAAUPO010000324.1, read on the forward strand.
ATTAATAGTGGCACGAACAATAATGGTGGGACAACGAATCCGTTTGCGGCCCCCTCCACTGTGCCGAGTGGAACGATCGTGAGCATTAATGGCTCCACTAGCATGGCCCAATTTAATAAAGCCTTTCAGCAGAAATTCCAAGGGCAGTTCCAGGGTACCCAGGTGCTCCTCAAAGCAGAAGGCTCTAGTAAAGGGATTCAAGATTTAATCAACGGTACCATTGATATTGCGGCGATCTCCCGCCCCCTATCCCCCCAAGAACAAAGTCAAGGTTTAAACGCGATCGCGTCACTAAAGATGAAATTGCGATCGTGGTAGGGGTCAATAATTTATTTCGTAAAAGCCTAAATCAGGATCAAATTGTTCGCATTTTTACAGGGCAAATCACCAATTGGTCAGAGGTGGGGGGCCCCAATCAACCGATCCGCGTCATTAATCGTCCAGCGGTCAGTGGAACCCATCAAGTTTTTCAAGAATTAGTACTTAAAGGACAAAATTTTGGCACAGGGAATAATGTTTTCACCATGGCCAAGGATGGTACCACCGACATTATCAGGGAATTAGGAGCCAATGGTATTAGTTATGCTACCTATAATCAAGTGGCTAGCCAAAGTACAGCTTTAATCCTACCCGTAGATAATCAGGTACCTTCGGCCCAATCCTATCCCTACACCAGGGATCTATTCTATGCCTATAAAAATCCTCCTTCCCCCGGAGTAGAATTATTTTTAGGATTTGTGGGTTCCGATGGTGGTCAACAGTTAATACAGCAACTCAAACAATAACGGCATTAAACAACCCCCTCAGAGGATGTTTGAACAGCCCCCCTTACCCCCCATTCTGCGGGAAATCACCTAAATCTTAATCTTAACCAATGAAGTTCCCAAAATTGGGGGATTTAGGGGGCGACTCCACAACATTTGATAATTTTCAAACACGTTCTGCGATCCAATAGATTGATTAATCAGGGGGCGGGTTGGGTTGATGCCATCGAGATAATTTAACCACCTCCGATTGTCGAGGTTAGTCTCCTTAGGAATAAGAATTTAATAACATCTAAAACTTAAATATCGATGGTTTACACTCCCTTGAAGGATACCGTACAAATTTCTAAGTTATTTAATTCACGATCCTTCGTAAAGATGTTTGAAACTTCTTGATTTAGAAAACTTAAAAGTTGGGTCTATCTAGTCTGAAGGCAAAGAGCAACAGTTAACGTCATCTAAACAGACTTTACCCCATTGCAAGGCCCATCTGACTAAGGCAACACGGTTTTCAGTTTGGGTTTTAGTCAAAATATTGCTAATGTGATTATCTACGGTTCTCTTACTGATTTCTAATTGTTCGGCAATATGCTGGTTGGTTAGGCCCTGGGCAACCAAATCTACAATTTGCACTTCTCGATCGGAAAGAGAAACTAACCCTTGGGTCTGATTACCACTCATAGAATATTTCCAGCATAATTACCTAATATCTTAGCTATTCTAGGGGATCTAGGGGGATAAAATAATTACTTTATTTAATTTATTTGAATATACGTAAATTTTGTGAACTTAGGTTAAATTACTGGGTAACAGACTTCGTTTTAATTGTTAGGAATAATTCCTTAATTTCTAAAATTTCTAAGTAGGTTAGCTTTGCAAGCCCGGAAGGCTAAACGATAAAAATTTTTCTTGGGAAGAAAGATAGGGTGGGTTTAGAGGATGTCTGTAAAGGCACCCTTGGCCTCCATTCTGGGGGAAATTCCCTAGGGTCTGTCATCATTAAACCTGGAACTCTTCTTAGCTAGGGATTTCAGTTTAAAACTATACTTTCTGAACCTGGCTCAGGATCAACGTTTTAATGCTAATTGATGACACTCCCTAGATTTTAATCAATGAAGTCTCTCAAATTGGGGGATTTAGGGGGCGACTTCACAACATTTGATACTTTTCAAACACGTTCTTAGAGCTGATTTATAAAGCCCCCCTGCCCTCAATGCTGGGGGAGAAATTCTTG
>JAAUPO010000325.1 GCA_012033095.1 Synechococcaceae cyanobacterium RL_1_2
CCCAGATTTGGGGAATTTAGGGGGCTTGTGCGTAAGTCCTATCAAAGAATGACAAGGGAGCATCTCAATTATGTAAATTGCCTACTTTGCTAACGACAAAATAGGGGTTTCAACTCCTAAGATGAGTGTTTCTGCAAAAGTGAGATGCTCCCAATGACAAATAAATTTTTAGATTGTAAATTTACGCCAAGGGGCATAAATTACCGGGATTAGAGGGAAATATCATTAAAGCCGTCTTTGATTTGTTTAAGAAATTCCTGAATTTCCTTATCGTTTAAAAAAGCTTGGCTGTCAATTAATAATTGCTCTCCCCACAAGTTTTTTCGTAGATAATCTAGCTCTCCATAACGACTATCTAAGGCAATGGCAGATTGGCCTTGGATTAAGGCATTTTTCTTTTGTATTCTAGCAGTGGTGGTTTGGCCTTGTTGTTCTAAGCGTAAGGCTTCTGTATAGTTGGCTACGGCGATCGCTAGTTGGGGTTCGGCGGATTGGCCGATCTGAGTAATAGCCATTTCCCATTGACTAATAGCTTCGGGGGCATTGCCCTGTTCATAGCGCACTAACCCAATATTATTAGTGGCTGGCCAAAAAGCAGAGTCATGTTTAAGGGCCGTACGATAGGCTGTCACCGCTTCGGTGTAGTTCTTTAACATTAAATAATTATTACCTAGATCAAACCACGCATTAGCTGAATCAGGTTCTAACTTTAAACCAAGGTTAATTTCATTAACTGATTTTTGGTATTGGCCCAGTTTAAAATAGGCCGAACCCAAACTAAAGAAAATTCCCCCTTGATTTGGCTTCATTTTGCGGGCTTTTTCGAGAATAGGAATAGCTTCCTGGACGCGATCGGTCTCAGAATAGATCGTGCCTAGAACAAACCAACTTTGATACATTTCTGGAGCAAGTTGGGTGGCCAATTTGGCGTAGGGTAAAGCGATATCGTATTGCTGGAGGGTGCTTAGTTGGATCGCATCCTCGACTAAGCGAATACCCTCTTGTTCTAACTCCTCAGAATCTAAGGCCGGTGCATAGGGTAAAACCGTTTGTGCGATCGATGGAGGGACGTTAATTTGTAAAAGCGTTGCACAGATTCCAACGGATACCAACCAAGAAGCTTTAACCACGGCAAATAAAAATTTAAAAATTTAAGTAATAAGTCTTATTTATGTTATCTCCCTATTATGGAAGTTCATGCCCATACCTGTTCAAACCATAGGGGCAGTTTCCTTAACCGCACGTTTAAATCAGGGTTATGGCATTTGTGAAGTCCCATAATTGGAGAAAAATAAATACCATCTATCTATCTATTATGAGGAAAAATCCATCTCGCTTTGTTAAGGGCATAAAACCATAGAGATACTTTAACTGAATAGATGGTCTAGATTGCCCGTTAAGATTTTGGGATTTACTTAGATTGATTTTGATGAAAGTTACGAATTACTGAGATTAAGTTACGCGATCGACCAATGGATGAACCACCATCACCCCCCCAGAGAAAGTTACGAATTACTGAGATTAGTTACGCGATCGTCTAAATATAAAATATCCTGGAACATAAATTGTCTAGCGTTCCTATTCGCTGAGCGATCGAGACGATCCATCGGAAGTCTGCATATATCTGCATATATTTTATTAGGTATATTTAGACTATCTTGTTCTTTTTTGATTCCACACCATCCCTACGAAAGAGTATGTCCGTACCTCCAAAAAATGAGAATAAAGCCCTAGCGTTACGCAATGACCTATCTCCTTTTGGGAATAAAGTTGTTGAAGCTGGTTTAGTTACTGCTGAGCAAATGGAGCAAGCGTTAGCTAGGGCAAGGGAATCAGACCTTCCTCTAAATAAAATTCTTGAGGAAATGGCGGGTAGGGAATTAACGCCGGAATTAAACCGTCAGTTTAAAAAGCACTATCTTTTCGAGTTAAAAATTCTCTATGGAGTGGAGTTCCTTGATCCGGAAATTACCCCGATCGATCTGTCTGGCATGGGGGTCTTAATTGAGGAATTGACCTCGATCGATAACTGTCGTCGTTCCCAATTAATCCCGATCGAGCAACATGACAATGAAGTAATCATTGCCATGGTTAACCCTGACGATATCAAAGCCCAGGATAACTTAAACCTAATTTTTCGGGGACGAAGCTTAGTTTACCGTCGCCTCGTAATTACATCCGATGATTTTAAGGCTGTATTAGATGCCTATCAAGATATTCAAACTACCCAGAAAAAAGAAGAAGAACAAAAACAGCAGGTTGCTTTTGGGGCAAAGGATTTAGCCGGGTTAAATATTGGAGATGAACTGAGTGAGGATGAAGATCAAGGGGAATCCCTGGATATAAATAGTGCGGAAGATGCCCCCATTATCAGCTTAGTCAATAAAATCCTACTCAAAGCGATCCAAGAAGGGGTCTCCGATATTCATGTTGAGCCCCAAGAAAAAAACCTCCGTATTCGTTACCGTAAAGACGGAGTGCTAGCAGAGGCATTTCCTGAGCTTAACCTACCGCCAAAAATTGGAGTACCCGTAGCCGCTCGCTTTAAAATTATGGCGGGACTAGACATCGCGGAAAGAAGAAAACCCCAAGACGGTAAAATTCGCCGCATGATCGGTAAAGGGGATAATAAAAGACCGGTGGATTTTCGACTAAACACCCTACCATCCCGCTACGGTGAAAAGGCCTGTTTAAGGATTTTAGATAATTCCTCAACTCAATTAGGTTTAGACCTATTAATTAGCCATAAAGAAACCTTACAGTTAGTCCGGGATCTGGTGGCCAGACCCTTTGGCTTATTTTTGGTAACCGGGCCTACGGGTTCTGGCAAATCCACCAGTCTTTATTCCTGTTTAGCAGAGCGCAATAGTCCAGGGATTAATATTAGTACCGCTGAAGATCCCATTGAATATTCCTTGCCCGGTATCACCCAGGTGCAAGTGATCAAGGGCAAAATGGATTTTGATGCCATCCTTCGAGCTTTTATGCGTCAAGATCCCGATGTAATTCTGGTGGGGGAAACTAGGGATGCAGAAACGGCGAAAACCGCGATCGAGGCAGCCTTAACCGGTCACCTGGTCTTAACCACTCTACACACCAACGATGCCGCTGGTTCCATCGCCCGCCTAGACGAGATGGGGGTAGAACCCTTTATGATTTCTGGCTCCCTCCTAGGGGTATCAGCTCAAAGATTAATGCGACGGGTTTGTAGCGAATGTCGCATCGAATATCAACCCACTGAAGAAGAACTATCTAAATATGGTCTATCGGCTTCATCGGAAGGGGGATTAAGTTTATATAAAGCTAATAGTTTGACCATTGATCAAATTCAAGAAGCGGCGAAAAAGAAAACCCTCTGTCCAAAATGTAAGGGCTTAGGTTACAAAGGAAGATGTGGAGTTTATGAAGTCATGGCCAATAGCGAACGGCTTACTTCCCTCATTAACCAAGGGGCAAACTCTGACATTATCAAAGAAGCTGCTGTAGAGGAAGGCATGATTACTTTGCTTGCTTACAGTCTAAATTTAGTTAGGGAAGGATCGACCACCTTTGAGGAAGTAGATCGTTGTACCTATACTGACTCCGCTGTGGAAGCTGAGTTAAAAGCTAAAACTAAAACTGGACTAACTTGTAAAACCTGTAATGCTGGCCTTAGACCAGAATGGAGTGACTGTCCCTATTGTCTAACTCCCCGTTTTGCTTGGTAAGTATAGTCCCATGGACTTAATAATTTCCTAACTGCGGTAGGCCATAGTTAAGGGATTGATTTTTATTTTATTGATATTTAGGAGCACTAAAACACATGGAATTAATGATTGAAGATCTAATGGAACAGCTTGTAGAAATGGGGGGCTCAGATATGCATATCCAAGCAGGGGCCCCAGTTTATTTCCGTGCTAGTGGGAAATTAGGTCCGATCGCGGATGAGCCCCTCACCCCCCAGGAAGCCCAAAAGCTGATTTTTAGCATGTTAAATAATACCCAGCGGAAACAGCTAGAACAAAACTGGGAGTTAGACTGTTCCTATGGCGTTAAAGGTCTAGCCCGCTTTCGGGTGAATGTTTATAAGGAGCGGGGATGTTACGCGGCTTGTTTACGGGCTCTTTCTTCAAAAATTCCTAATTTTGATGCCCTCGGTTTACCCCCGATCGTCAAGGAAATGGCGGAACGTCCCCGGGGGATGGTGCTGGTGACGGGCCAA
>JAAUPO010000326.1 GCA_012033095.1 Synechococcaceae cyanobacterium RL_1_2
ACCCCTAAGCAGGGAAAACGCAGACCCCCCTTTTTTCGCAATAAGCAAAGTTAAACAAGCTTTTATTGAGAATAAAAATTTTAAAAAATCGCTGAGACTATTATTCTTTCGTTGAGTGAAAATTAGTATGCATTTGCCCTAGACCCCTAAGGGGTAAGGGGGTTGCTCGTCGGGCAGATTTTAACTTTTCTGGCTACAGCGATAACCAGGATAACCAGTGATTAAAGTAATTAAAGTGATTAAAAAATTAACTTTCCTGTACTTTTTGACCTAGTTTCGGTTCGGTGCCGGCTAATAGTCTTTGCATGTTAGCCCGATGTCTGATGGTGACATAAAACCCAGCGATCGCGGCTAGAATCATATAGGGTAAGGGTTGATCCATCGCGAACATGAACAAACTAATACACAAAGAAGCCACGATGGAGCTAAAGGACACTATGCGAGTAATGGCTAAACACACTAAAAATACTGATAGGGTGGATAGGGCTACCACGTAATTTAAGGTCAGCAATACCCCAAAAGTCGTCGCTACGGATTTACCACCGGAGAAATTTAAAAAGATCGATTTACTATGGCCTAAAATCGCCACCAACCCAACGATGATCGCGAGCCAATAACGCCAGGTTTCTGGTAATTCGAGCGGGATCACCCCTTCATAAATTAATGGCACTAGAGCCACTGCCAAAGAACCTTTACCAATATCAGTTAGCAAGACCACGATCGCCGGAATTTTCCCGACGGTACGTAGGACATTGGTCGCCCCGGTTGAACCAGAACCCTCCTCCCGAATATCGATCCCCTTCAGCCATTGGCCCGCCCAATAACCGGGGGGAATGGAACCGATAAGATACGCTATCAGTAAAACTAAAGCCGCGATCGCGATCGAAGAATAATTCATAGAAGAAGGCAAGCTATACAAAAAATTTTAGGGGCGTAATCACCATTTTAAAGGTTATAGGGAAGACGGGAAGGATTCCGGTACTAGCCTCAGAAAAAGTAACCAGAATTTTGCTCAAACTCAGGAGCAAACGCTAACCACAGGGGAAATTGCATCAAACCAAGGTTAATATCCTGGGCACTATCATCTAGGATCACTAGGGGTAATAGCTTTTGATCCCTTAACCTCTCTGCTTTTTGGATCAAAGCGTCTGGCCCTTCAAATAAACTAACCCCTTTTTCTGGGCCAAAATCACTGCGGAAAATACCTAAACAGTCCTGGAGTCCCCGTCGCCATTCCCCTAGACGTTCGGGACTACTTGCGAGCACTAACGTTCGTAATTTTTGTCCATAGATGGTGTGGAGTACGGAGATGATCGCAGAACTAATTAAGACATTCTGTAAAGGGCTCCCCATGGATTTGATCGCCCCGCGGCCTGCTTGGGTAAAAAACCATTCTTGTACCCGCTCAGCATGGATCGGTTCAAAGGTGCGGCGAAGTTGCCATGGCGGGCCATAATAATCTGGGGATTGGCGATACTGTTCTAATAGTTTGCGGATCTGTTGAACTTCATCCTGGAAACCCTGTTGGGAAAATTGGGGTTGTACCGCTGCCCCATCGCCCCTTTTCCCTTGACCCGGTTGAGGCACCGCCGCTGGGGCCCTAGTGGTCTGATAATCGGGAATGTCTAGTTGTTCCGCCGCCACCGCCAGATCCTGGAGGCTACCGACTAGGTAATCTTTAAATCCCTGTACCCGAATCGCTAAATCCTGGGAAACCCCAGCAAAACTAGTACGCATTTCTTGATTGATGCGTTCTTTGCGTCGCTCTAGTTTTTCAATCTCCAGTTCTAACTCCGATCGCCGTTGTTCTAATTCTTTGGCCCCGTCGGTGATCATTTTCGCGATCGAGGCCTGGAGTTGGGGAATTTCCGTTAGTAACGCCTGTTGTTGTTGTTGTAAAACCTCAATAGTTTCTTTGAGGGGGGCTGGATCTGCGATCGCTGGTTCAATGGAGGTGGGATCGTCAGGGCTGATTGCCTCCACCGAAGGATCGCTAACTTCATGTGCTGGAGGAGTGGCCAAGTCCATACTATCCGTTGCTTGGTCTGGGAGGGTGGGACTTTGCTCTTCTGGGTTCATATTCAGGAATAACTAAAATACAAGTAATTCAAAAACTATCTACTTCAAAATTGATCAAGATTTATTTTGATATTTAGATATTTATTTTGATGGTGGGGCTGGGCGATCGAGGGGAACATAACGTTCAAGACAAGCGACCAACTCAGTTTTATCAAAAATAATTGGTAAAAAATGGATGCTGTTAACCTCTTTAAAATAAAACAGAATTGGGATCGGTTCCCAAAAAATTTGCCAAGTCTCCCATTCACGGTAGGGGAAAGATTTTATCCTATTATTACCCCGATAGACATCTAAGGCGGTATCCGTAAATTTCAACCGAATTAGTACGGTTTGTACGAGTAAAAATAATCCAAATAGGCTAACAATCCCGCAGAGCCATGGTTGAATTAAAATTAAGGGAACCCCTCCGAGGATGATGACGAGGGGGATTACGTAATTCGGCCCTAACTCGATGGTGGCATTGGTCTGTAAATTGTTCGGTGAAGCGGTCATAGGAGATAGGGACAATAAAGTAGCATTACTATTGTAAGTACCTTAGCAAAATCAATCTTATCTGCCACCATGACTACTGAACAATCTGCCCCAGATACGGAAAATAGCGATCGCCCAGCATGGTTAACCCCTAGTCGCTGCTTCATCGGCTCCAGTATTTCCGGTACTTTAACTTTTGCTTGTTACTTGTTAACCAAGGCGATCATTATTACCTATTCCACTAAACAAATTACCGGTAATAGTGCCCTTGCCGTCAGAATTGCGTCGGCAGTGCGGACATTAATGATGGGGATGGCTTCCTTGGGTACGTTTTATTTTTGCGATCGCGACCCTAGGTTTATTGGCCCTGGCCCTGCAACTATTGATTCAAGGTAAAAAGGGGAAGCTTCAACTTAAGATTCGACTTAAGATCTGATTGATAAAGACCCCCTGCCCCCAATGGTGGGGTAGAAATTCCTGAAAAATCATTAAACGTCCCCCAAATTTGAGGGATTTAGGGGGCAAAATGTAAATTCAATGGAACTTTATAAAGAGCCTCTTAGGTTAAATAGCCGTCCATGCTCACTAATAAGGAAATAGCTAAGTTCCTTACTGCCGGTTAATTAAGTCCAAGGACATTTCTCGTTAGAATGGTTAAGCCTATTTTTATAACCATCTATGACTAGCATCGCTCCTAACTCCCCAGGAAAATTAAAACTTGTCTGGAAATCGATTATTCGTACCATTGCTGATTTGAAATTAGCGATCGCGTTATTAATTACTATTTCCCTCTGTAGCATTAGCGGTACTGTAATTGAACAAGGCCAGACCCTTACTTTTTATCAAAGCAATTACCCAGAAGATCCTGCTTTATGGGGGTTTTTGAGTTGGAAAGTATTATTAAGTTTGGGCTTAAACCATGTTTATTCTACTTGGTGGTATTTAGGATTACTAGCTTTATTTGGTGCCAGTTTGATCGCTTGTACCTATCAAAGACAGTGGCCTGCGTTAAAAGTCGCGAAAAAATGGCAATACTATGATCAAAGTCGCCAATTTAAAAAGTTAGCTTTTGCCATTGAACTCGATCGCGGTTCCCTCAAACGGGTACAGGAACTATTGTCCCAGAGAAGATATGAATTGTTTACAGAAGACTCTAGTCTTTATGGCCGTAAAGGCTTAGCCGGTAAAATTGGCCCCATTATTGTCCATGGGGGCATGATTGTGGTGTTAATTGGTTCGACGATCGGGGCATTGGGGGGATTTTTTGCCCAAGAGAGTGTGCTGAGTGGTAATAATTTTCAAATTAACAACGTCATTGAAGAAGGGCCCTTTGCCGATTCCTATTTACATAAGCCGTGGTCAGTCAACGTGAATCGATTTTGGATTGATTACACCCCTAAAGGAGCGGTGGATCAGTTTTATTCCGATCTATCGATCATTGATTCCGATGGCCAAGAACTACTCCGTAAAACCATTTTTGTGAATCAGCCTTTACGTTATGACGGTATTACTTTTTATCAAACCAGTTGGGCGATCGGGGCAGTCCAGGTAAAAATCAATAATAGCCCGGTGTTTCAGTTGCCCATGGCTTCCTTACCAGTGGAGGGGGATG